>NZ_JBHIOO010000005.1:19476-65090 GCF_042195585.1 Bartonella sp. AS69XJJH
CTTCACTGCATCGACAGCCTTATCAACAGCGTCAGTGGCTTTTTCCACCACGCTAGACGCTGCTTTATCAGCTGCTTCAGGTGCGTTCTTCACAGCATCGACAGCCTTATCAACAGCGTCAGTGGCTTTTTCCACCACGCTAGATGCTGCTTTATCAGCTGCTTCAGGCGCTTTCTTCACAGCATCGATAGCCTTATCAACGGCGTCAGTGGCTTTTTCCACCATGCTAGAGGCTGCTTTATCAGCTGCTTCAGGTGCGTTCTTCACAGCATCGACAGCCTTATCAACAGCATCAGTGGCTTTTTCCACCACGCTAGACGCTGCTTTATCAGCTGCTTCAGGTGCGTTCTTCACAGCATCGACAGCCTTATTAACAGCGTCAGTGGCTTTTTCCACCACGCTAGACGCTGCTTTATCAGCTGCTTCAGGTGCGTTCTTCACAGCATCGACAGCCTTATTAACAGCGTCAGTGGCTTTTTCCACCACACTAGATGCTGCTTTATCAGCTGCTTCAGGTGCGTTCTTCACAGCATCGACAGCCTTATCAACAGCATCAGTGGCTTTTTCCTCCGCTCCAGATGCTGCTTTATCAGCTGCTTCAGGTGCTTTCTTTACATCATCAGTTGCCTTATCAACTGCATCAACTTTATCCGTATCATGTGCAGGATATTCGGAAGCCTTTCGTGCCGCACTTTGAACAAATGAAGTAGAACAAGCTATGAAAACCCCCATATAAAAGAGTGTTTTCCAATTGATTTTACGATACATTCTTTTTTCCCCTTAAGAGCTTATTGAATAGTTGAAACAAACAATCTCCTTTTTAATGACTCTTCATGTCACTCAACGTTGTCACAGCACGTCGATTTTGATTCCAACAGGAAATATCATCACATACTGCTACAGGTCTTTCTTTTCCGTAAGAAATTGTTTGAATCCGTTGTTCAGACACGCCTAGAGACACCAAATAGTTTCGCACAGCAACAGCACGGCGCTGTCCAAGTGCCAAGTTATATTCACGTGTTCCCCTCTCATCAGCATGACCTTCGATCATAATAGAATAATAAGGATAATGAAGCAACCATTCTGCTTGGCGCGTTAAAATACGTTCGGCATCAGCATCAAGTGAAGAAGAATCGAGACTAAAAAATACGCGATCACCCACATTAACCGTAAATTCTTGTCCTGAACCTGGTGACACCTGGTTCAAACCAGCATCATTCATATAAGCGCCGTTCATACCGTTAAGTGCACCGACATTTTTTTTACCACAACCACCCAAGCATAGTGAGAAAAAAAAGAGGATAGCTAAGGAATGAGAGAAGTTTTTTTTGGTAGAGCGCATAGTCCGTTTCTCCTTGAGTGTCGTAAAGAAGGATAAATTCTTAAAAATATTTTTAAGAATAACCGTTAATTCCTAATGAAGACGAAATTTTTTCTGTTTTTTTTGGTCATCATTTTTATTTTTGAGTCTCTGCCAATTTTTCTTCTTTTCAGCCGTTCCTCTCACATTGCCATAAGAAATGTTTCCCTTATGCATCATCTTGATCTTGACGATTTTTTTGCAGTGCGTTCAGCTTTGCAAAAACTTTATCAGCATCAAAAGTCTTATGCAGATTTTCTTCACTCTCATTTTCCTCTAGAGCAGCGTTTTCCGTCACAGAAGCGGGAAGCAACGACCTATCTTCTTCTGCAGCAACAGGACGATTTTTCGCCGCACGCTGGAGCTCAAAATCTAAATCGATTTGCGAACACAAACCAAGTCCTACAGGATCAAGAGGAACCAAATTTGCACTATTCCAATGGGTTCTAAGGCGGATTTGTTCAATTGTCGCTTTTGTTGTCCCAATCAACCGTGCAATTTGTGCATCTTTCAATTCGGGATGATTTGTGACCAACCATAGGATACCATTAGGACGATCTTGACGTCGAGAAAGAGGGATATAGCGCGCCCCTTTACGTTTTTTTTCAGGAATATGCACCCTAGATTGAGAAATTTTTAAGCGTGCGTTTTGATCAGCCTCCACCCGTGCAATTTCACTGCGTGTCAATTGCCCAGAACTAATTGGATCTAAACCTTTAATACCATAAGCCGCATCACCATCGGCGATAGCTTTTACTTCCAAGACATGCAATTTACAAAATTCTGCAATCTGATCAAAAGAAAGAGCTGTATTATCAACCAACCAAACAGCTGTTGCTTTGGGCATCAAAAGTTGCGTTGCCATTTTTATAAATCCTCTTCTGCGCCTCTTCTATGAGGCCGGTTACCGCCCACTCAAGAGCACTGAAACTTTTTATATGTTACTAGGTCTCTCCAACCACTCCTAAAACAAAGCGAGGTACGGAATAAACCATTTTGCTATGAGATTACATTCTGTTATAGCGTTATTTTTGCTCAACGACAAGAGATCTCTCTTGTAATGATCCTCAACTAAGGTCTCTTTACCTTTAAGATGAATTTTCTTATAAAGGGTTTATTCGATTATTTCACCTCATGCTGTGGCACATTTATTCTGGTGGGATGCATGCTTTATCGCCTTAAATTCTAAAGAGTATCCAACTGGAAAGAAAGCCCTTAAATAGGAAGGAAAACTATGGCAGGCCATTCACAATTTAAAAATATTATGCACCGTAAAGGGCGTCAAGATGCAATGCGCTCGAAAATATTTTCTAAGCTTGCGCGCGAAATTACCGTAGCAGCAAAACAAGGTGCTCCTGATCCAGCCATGAATCCACGTTTAAGGCTGGCTGTTCAAAATGCCAAAGCACAATCGATGCCGAAAGATAATATTGAACGCGCGATTAAAAAAGCTTCAGGCACTGATGTCGAAAATTATGATGAAGTACGCTATGAAGGCTATGGACCAGGCGGCGTTGCCGTCATTGTTGAAGCTTTAACTGATAACCGCAACCGCACCGCTTCAAATGTGCGCGCTGCCTTCACAAAATCAGGAGGAGCCTTAGGGGAAACAGGATCGGTCAGTTTCATGTTTAATCGGATTGGTGAAATAATCTATAAACCAGAAGCAGGAACAGCCGATAACATCATGGATGCAGCAATTGAAGCCGGTGCCGAAGATGTACAATCAGAAGAAACCGGACATCATATTACCTGCGCATTTGAAGATATTGGTGAAGTTTCCAAAACACTTGAAGCAAAACTTGGTGAAGCAGAATCGATTAAAACGATTTGGAAAGCCACCACCCTTGCACCAATAGATGAAGAAAAAGCTTTGTCCGTTTTGCGACTGATTTCAACATTAGAAGATGATGATGATGTACAAAATGTTTATGCCAATTTTGATGTCAGCGATGAGATTTTGGCAAAACTGTCTGTATAATTCCTATCATTTGCATAAGCCCTCTCTTCATTCATGAGGGCTTCAAAAGCATCTGTTACCTCTCCTCTTTATCCGCATATATAAAAGCCCCGCGTCAATAGCGGGGATAACCATTGGTGCAACAAGAAAACTGCCATTCATTCCAGAAAACATAACCAAAAAAAGAAAGCATACAAAACTCTGTAGCCTCACGCCTTTCTTACATGCCCCAAAGATTATCCCTATAGCCCTCTATTCGATCTTTTTGTTCTTTAAGATTAACCTCGCCACCTTCAAGGAATGAAGATGATCCGATCTGTAAATAATTCGGATTTTCTTAACGTGCTTCTATGACGAATCACCCTTGAAATTCACTTGAAACTTAAGGCTCTATACACCTGCACTCCTCTAAATATTCGCCACGCACTTAAAAAACACTTAAAATATCTCAAGGAGTTTTATATGCCTTATATCCCCACATCTCAAATGACAGTATTTTACAATATCACAGAATAAAATAAGCAAATGGAAAGCCAGAGCGGATTGTTTAGCAAAGTATTGTATAAAAAGCTGGTACATCTCTCTAATCCGTTGCGGATAAATTTTTGACTTTATGGCATTAACTTTATGGCATCGTATGTTTCATAAAATAACGTCATTTATCTTAAAAATCTGTCCTTTTTCTATTACCGATCAACCAATATTCAGACCTAAAACAACAGCGCACTTGAATAAGACACATCACAGAGCAACAGAAAAAACACCCTTGGAGTCCAAACTCTTCGCAAACCAAATCGAAAAGGAAGTTTAAATATATATAGCAATACTTTGAATAAAAAATTGAAATCTAGAGACCTCAGAATTTTTGACTCTATTTTTTCAAGGAATTATTTTTGAATTTTTTTAAGCATTTTCCCCCAAGGAAATTCCATTATCGATAAACAACCGTAGATAATGGATGAAATCTACATAACTCTCCATGCTCACTATAATCAGTTCCTTCTTTTAAAGAATGAAAGACAATTGAGATTGTGTAAACTTGAGACTGTATAGGCTATATTCCTTCTATGTTCTGTTTTTAAGCATTTTGTTTTACTGTATATTGAGCAAAGGCGACCATGCTGGATCCGAAGCATCATTGGGTGTAGGGAGTTGTCGTTCATTGCGTCCTGTAATGTCAATCGTATAAATTTTGGGTCCCATACCGGGATTTTTGCGAAAAAACATCAGCACACGACCATTGGGTGCCCAAGTTGGTCCTTCATTGTGAAAACCTGTGGTTAAAATTCGTTCTCCTTGTCCATCAGGGCGCATAACACCGATAGAAAATTGTCCACTTAATTGTTTTGTAAAGGCAATATAATCACCCCGTGGTGACCAAATAGGTGTCGAATAACTCCCTTCATTTGAAGAAATACGCTGAATATCACTTCCATCCGCATTCATTTTATAGATTTGCGGCTTTCCACTACGATCTGAGGAAAAGACAATTTGTTTTCCATCCGGTGAATAAGAAGCAGAAGTATCGATAGCAGAAGTTGTTGTAAGTCGCGTCATCGTACGGGTTCGTAAATCCATGGTGTAAAGATTTGCACTGCCATCATTTTGTAACAAACTCATAATGACCTTTTGTCCATCAGAAGAAAAACGCGGAGCAATTGTCATGTTATTAAACGTTCCGATCAACTCTCTTTGTCCCATTTCAATTTGTTGAAGATAAACATGAGGGACTTGATTGTCCTCATAAGCCATATAGGTCATTTCTTGTCTTTTTGGGGAAAACCGCGGTGTAAGCACCAATTCACTTCCATCAGACATATAAATCAAATTTGCGCCATCTTGATCCATCATTGCTAAGCGCTTAATGCGTGCATTTTGGGGGCCTGTTTCATCGATAAAAACAATTCGTGTATCAAAATAACCACTTTCTCCTGTCATCTCGCTATAGATCTCATCTGCGATCATATGTGCCACACGCCGCCAACGTTCTGTCGCGGTATAAAAACGCCGTCCTTTCAATTGTCTTTGTCCAAAAACATCCCATAAACGAAAATCGACCCTCAAACGTCCATCGATTTCTCTCATGACTTGCCCCGTAACTAAACCTTGCGCTTTTATTTTCTGCCAAGACGCAAAATGCGGTTGTTTATTAGGATTAGAAATGTTTTCAAAAAAGTTTGTTTTATCAAGCGGTAAAAAAAGCCCCGACCGTTCAAGATCAGCTGTCACCACAGCAGATATTTTCAACCCAATCGAATCGTTGGAAATAAAGTCTGTAATTGCAATGGGAATGGGATTAAAATCAGCGCTTGAAATAGTTCCTTTCAATTGCGCATAACCCGATGAAATACTTGAAAGCCACAATCCACAAGTGACAATAAACCAAGCAAAAACTTTATGTCTCGTTATAGTCGTCATGGAATGTGTCCTTTCGTTAAGCACTTTTTTCTCATTTATCATCTTATTTCTTGGAGGGGATCAACATTAAAGTCAAAACCTTGCCCCCATAGATCATATTGATCACGTGGGAGATCTGCATAAGGTTGGCATGAAAAGACAGCGGCGTACACCTGCCTCATCATAATAGCCTGTTGACTCTCAAGACCGCTTACCGGATCAATGATAGGATCACCCACAACCATCCCTTCACGGTCTAAGTAAAATCGCAACCGCACAACCGGACGATTTTTTAAATCGCCACCAAGTGCCACAAGTTTAAGCTTCTGTTGAATACATCCCCCCGCAATGTTGACCAATGTTTGTGCCATTTTTGTGGTATTATTAATATTTTTTCTTGCCCCCAAAGCTTCTGGTGTATGAGAACGTTTTGCTCCCCCTCCTTGTGACCGCGCACGATTGAGCAAATTATTTTCCTCCAGTGCTAAAATATCTTCAATGGTCTGTTTCTCTTGGTTTTTTTTGTTAAGCTTTGGCGTCTTTTGATTCAATGTAGCCGCATTCTTCCCTAGAACATCTTCATCAAATTTTGGTTTAAACTGTGGAAGAAAAAATTTTTCTGGAAGTGTAATTTTTGGCGCTTGATGAACAATCTGCTCTGCTGGTGCCTTCTGTACCGTTGGAGCCAATTCTTTTGGCGATATCATCTTTTCATTTTTGTGCGCAGGCTTGAGCGCATCCTTAGAGGCATCCTCCGGTGCTTTCAAAGGCATCTCAGGTGCAACCTTGGGCACTTCCTCCGGTGCTTCCAAAGGCATCTCTGGTGCAGGCTTGGGCTCTTCCTCCGGTGCTTCCAAAGGCATCTCCGGTGCAGGCTTGGGCACCTCCTCCGGCGCTTTCAAAGGCATCTCAGGTGCAACCTTGGGCGCTTCCTCCGGCGCTTCCAAAGGCATCTCAGGTGCAACCTTGGGTACCTCCTCCGGCGCTTTCAAAGGCATCTCAGGTGCAACCTTGGGCACCTCCTCCGGCGCTTTCAAAGGCATCTCCGGCGCAAGCTTGGGCACCTCCTCCGGCGCTTCCAAAGGCATCTCCGGCGCAATTTTGGGCGCATCCTCTGTTTTTGCTTCTAATAATTCTGGTTTTGTAAGTTCGGGTGTCAATGTTTCTGAAGTGTTCTTGCTTGGTGGTAGCGATGCTGTTTCAACAGGGCGCAGTTTTTCCTTTGGTTGAAACGGTGCTAGACTATCTACTTGTCCCTCTCCAATATGGCGTGCATCTTCTTTTTCTTGTGGTTGCATAGTTGGTTTTACGGCAGGGATTGCACGAATAGGAGCCTTTACGGCTCCTTGTTGAGAGGACAACTCATCCACTAAAGGAGCAAGAGTAATGGGAATTGCTTCCAATGGTTGTGGTAAAGAGACAGAGCTTGTAAACTGAATGGCTCCCCAACTGAGAAAAATGACATGGACCATAAGGGATAAAGCCAAGCCTCGTTTCATGCTATGATAGGAGTCTTTGTTCATTCTTTATGCCTTATTTATGCCTTACATTTTTTCATTTTAAATCACTCTACACTCTTTTAAAAACAATCATTTATGCGGATTTATTACTTATTATTTATTGTGCTAGACTTGCTAACGCAACTTGAGAAAACCCCGCTTTTTGAATATCCGCCAGCAGTTTTAATACTTGCTGATATTCAACAGTTTTAGCAACCCGTACAAAAACCCGTTGATCTTTTTGTGTAGCATCTTCTTCCAGAAGAGTTTTAAGGTGTGCAATCAGTGCTTGTGATGTTTCATAATAATCTTGATTAACGGCAAAGCGCCCTTGCGCGTCAAGTGAAACCGTAAGGGGCGTTTTTTGAGCTCGTACGGGCCCCGCTTGACTACGAGGCAAATCTAGAGGAACACCGTTCACTAAAAGGGGGGCAGAGACCATAAAAATAATCAACAAGACCAGCATAACATCCACAAAAGGAGTGACATTGATCTCACTCATCAATTGGCTTCGTGAATGATGGCGCCTACGTGTATTTTTTCGAGAAGAAGAAGCAACAGAAATTCCCATGGGATAAGCTCCTTTTTATAAAGAGGAAGGTGCTGTGCGTGTTTCATCAATACGCCGCGATACAATTGTTGAGAATTCATCGGCAAAATTTTCTATTTGTGCAATGATGCGCGCACTTTCATGAGTCAACTTGTTATAAGCAATAACGGCTGGAATTGCTGCAAACAAACCAATAGCGGTTGCCAAAAGCGCTTCTGCAATCCCTGGCGCAACAATGGCAAGTGATGTATTTTGAGAAGCTGAAATAGAAAGAAAAGACTCCATAATACCAATAACTGTTCCAAAAAGTCCAATAAAGGGGCCCGCGGATCCCAGTGTTGCAAGAAAACTTAATTTCGATTCTATTTTTTCACTTTCACGTCCCAACGTCAAATCCATAGCCTTATCAATTCTGCTCTGCAAACTTTTCGATGTATGGGTCCCTTTTTCAAGAGATTTTTTCCATTCAACCATTGCTGCCATAAAAACGGCGGATATACTATTGGTGCGTTGACTTTTACATGATGCATAAAGATCTTCTAGCGCTTTGCCTGACCAAAATGTACGTTCAAACTGCTTTATTTCACGCCGTATTCTCCGATACGTAAAAATTTTATCAAAAATAATTGCCCAACTCCATATGGAAGCGAGAAGCAACCCGATCATAACACCTTTCACGATCCAACTCGCTTGCATAAATAAATGTAACATTCCAATTGTTTCCGGATTCGTTAGTTCACCATGCGGCATAATTTTTGTCCCTCTAAATAAAAGGTGTATTTTTAAAATTCTATAAAACAGATTATTTTATAGTTTCTAAATTTAAGTAAAAAACCTCAGTTTCACATAAATCCATGCGCTAAAACAAGACTTATTTCTTAATTTTCTTAAAAAGTGATGACGAGAGACATCCCTCAACTCACGCCCTCTCTCATTTCAAAACGGCATTTATGAAATAATATAACCATAAAGCCTTCCCCATAAATGCTATAAAAATAAACGATATAAAAATGCATGATATCAAATCTATTATGCACCACCATCTTTACACTCATGAAAAGAAAGCTAAACCCTCAATACACGTTTTAAGCTTAAAATGCAGCGATAAGTCTTAGCACTTGAAAACATTCATAAGAGGCATTTTTATTCCTTATCTTAAGTGTTTTTGTCCCCACTCACCAAGCCCGCTTGTGACATGTAAGAAAATGTTTTTGATTAATTGGCAGCAATAGAGCTTGAAAAGAAAACATCTTACAAGTTTCAGAATTATCTGAAAATGACAACGCAATGAATTATCATTATAAATAAATATGTTATAATCATGAAAGATTGCGCTTTATCTCAAGCTATTGTTTCTCTCATTTTCCATCAAATTTAATACGAGGACACCATCGGGCACAAAAAACAACAATAAACCACCATAAAATGCCTCACAACAATGCGTCTCACCCATGCACCCCTAATGTAAGTCCCCTATAATCTAGGGTAAGTCTCATATAATCTCATTTTGTTGTGAATTAACCCCTTTCGATGCCCTTCATCTCTCTGGCACCATGGTATAACGTAAAAGCTTCTGTGACGTGAAAAAGCCTTTTCACATCTTTACTTCATGAAAACCGGCTTTTTCGTTCTCTTTGCTCACTTGCGATATTTGATCGTTATTGCACTGAGAATAACCCATAAGGAATATTTTTACAATTTTTTCAATAATTTACATTGCTCATCTTATGATGATGTGTAAGCACATGATTTTAATTGCTTCAACATGAACAGATTTGTAATGAAAGTATTTTACTCTCATTACTCTATTGGAATTTGTGCCCATAAGAAGTGATAATTTATCTTTCTAAGTCAATCTATTATATAATAATATGCTGTTAAAACTTTAAATCAAAAATGCATTTCTGCTTTGTATACATTGATTTCTCACTCATTCACTGCTTTTAGAAGTGCAGATACAGTCATGCATGATAGATGAAAATGGATGGAACACGCGCTCTTGTGATGCCAAATGACAACCCAGTAAAAAAATCAAATCGCTTAAAACACCCTTTAAGTGTTTTGAGAGAATTTTCGACCTAATAGCTTATTATCACTTTATTGCAATATTTTGCTGGATATGTGCATTTTTATTTCTTTTTTTGTTTTGTACTTTTCTGCTGTTTTCTTATGCCAACGAACCTTTCTTCAAAAGAAAAGTATCTTCAGTTTATAGCAGAAAATGGATAATAAGACATTGATTTTGAATCATAACATGGATGAGACGTGTTTAATTTTGTGAAATATCATCTTCAATTTATTGTAGCAGAGGAGCTTTCTTTTGATGTATCGTATGACCTTGTTGGAAAATATTTAAGCTATAATAAATATATGTCTTAGATTATAGATTACTTCATATCTCCTAAAGCTGCTCGTTCAATGAATAACACTTTTAACCTAGTATTTTTTCAAAAAGTTCTTTGGGTAAACGTCGTGGTTTTGCCTCTTCATTAATCAGAGCAATTTCAACTTTAGCTGTTACCAACGTGGTCGCCTCATGCAAAATAGATTGCTCCATAAAAAAGCGTGCCCCTTGGATATGAGTAACACGTGTTTTAACGACTAAAAGATTATCAATTTTAGCTGGTCTTAAAAAGTTAATTTCCATATGACGAACAACAAAAAACAGTTTTTCCCCCTCACCCCCAGCTGCTAACATCTTATTATTAAAACCGGTATCCCGTAAAAACTCTGAACGTCCTCGTTCAAAAAACTCAAGATAACGCGCATGATAAACCACACCGGAAAAATCTGTATCCGCAACATAAACGCGGACCTGAAAATTATGAAAAGCATTTGTATGATTGCTCTTAAAAGGTGTTATTTCTGTCATCGACTTCATATCCCATAAAATCATTTAATATTAATATAGCAAGTTGTTTATAGATCAAAAGATTGAACACATTTTTGTGTTGAAGTTGTGAAAAGAAAAAGCCCCCCTTAATAGTGCAAGACCCTTTTGGTCAGAATATGCAAAAAGAAGTGCGTCTCTTGTATTTTATGACCTTGCTATAAAATATTCACATAATTTCTTTTAATAAAGAGAGTGTCTTAATCATCTTCCCCCTCCCATAAAGACGCCTGAAGTGATGAATTGTCTTGAGCATCAGAAAGTTGAGAACGCCTTTGTATAGACGTTGTAGAGGCAGGAGCAGAAAGCCCTAAATGGCTCCAAGCCTTTTCAGTGAGAATGCGTCCACGAGCGGTTCTTTGAATAAAACCTTGTTGGAGCAAATACGGCTCAACAATATCTTCAATGGCATCGCGTGGTTCTGATAAAGCAGCAGCAATCGTTTCAATCCCCACCGGTCCCCCTAAAAAAGTTTCCGCAATCAGGAGCAAGTAGCGACGGTCAAGCGGATCAAGACCAAGATGATCGACCTCAAGGCGCGAAAGCGCCTCATCAGCGATTTTTTGGTCAATTTGTTTTGCCTGTTTAACCAAAGCAAAATCACAAACACGCCGCAAAAGCCGCCCAGCAATACGAGGAGTCCCCCGTGCTCGGCGTGCAATTTCATGAGCACCATCATCACTGATCTTGACGGCAAAAAGCCGCGCATTACGCTGCACAATATATTCCAATTCTTCTATAGTATAAAAATTGAGACGAATTGGGATGCCAAAACGGTCTCTCAGCGGTGTGGTCAAAAGCCCCAAACGTGTGGTTGCCGCTACCAAAGTAAATTTAGCCAGATCAATTTTCACTGAGCGTGCCGCCGGCCCCTCTCCAATGATCAAATCAAGTTGATAATCTTCCATGGCTGGATAAAGAATTTCCTCAATCGCCGGATTTAAGCGATGAATTTCATCAATAAACAAGACATCACGTTCTTCGAGATTGGTCAAGAGAGCGGCTAAATCTCCTGCTTTAGCGATGACCGGTCCTGAAGTAGAGCGAAAATTAACGCCTAATTCTTTTGCCATAATCTGTGAAAGCGTTGTTTTTCCCAGTCCCGGAGGTCCTACAAACAAAACATGATCCAGCGCTTCTTGTCGCGTTTTTGCTGCTTCAATAAATATTTTTAAATTAGCCCGCGCCGCTTCTTGACCAATAAAATCATCGAGAACTTGTGGTCTTAAGGAACGATCTGGATCGTTAGGAAGGGGGGCGGAACCCAGAAGGCGTTTATCTTCATCTTTATGCATTGTTACCTTGATTTTAAGTAGGAGAAGAAAGCAATTTGAGACTATGGCGGATCAGCAGGGCAGAAGAAACAGTTTCCCCCTCAAGAGCGTTCATCGCAAGAGCAAGAGCACGGGATGCATGCTCGCGTTCAAACCCTAGCTTCATCAACGCGGAAAGCGCATCATGCGCAGGTTGATTGGTCATCTCACGCTGAGGAACCGAAACAGTCTTGATCGCTTGTTCAAAGGGGAGTGTTTTACTTTTCAACTCACCCACAATTCTTTCACTGACTTTTTTACCAACGCCCGGCGCTCGACTAATCATCGCAACATCGTTTAAGGCAATAGCCTGTGCAAGCTCATCTGGCGATAAAGTACCCAAGATTGCCAAAGCAACCTTTGCCCCTACTCCAGGAACATTTTGTAGAAGACAAAACCACTCCTGTTCAGCTCTTGTAGCAAAACCAAAAAGGCGGATTGCGTCTTCCCGAACATGCGTTTCAATAAAAAGGCTTAACGCCTCCCCAACAGAGGGTAAAGAAGGACGGAGCCGATTTGAAACAAAAACAACATAACCCACACCGTGAACATCAAGAAGGATATGATCATCAAAGATATGTTCAAGAGTGCCCTTTAATTTGCCAATCATGCTTCCACCCCAATCATACCGCCATCCTTGCCTGATAAGATCGGTCAATACTCTTACGATGCATACTATGACAAAGAGCAAGAGCAAGAGCATCAGCCGCATCACTGCTATCAAATTCAGCCCGTGGGAGGAGAACTTTGACCATCATATGGATTTGTTCCTTAGCCCCATGCCCAACACCAATAACCGATTTTTTCACTTTGTTGGGCGCATATTCAAAAACAGGAAGATTGGCTTGCGCAGGAACCAGCAATGCAATTGCACGTGCTTGCCCAAGTTTTAAAGTTGCTGTAGCATCTTTGTTGACAAACACATGTTCTACAGCGGCCTCATGGGGCATAAATTGATGCACAACCTCTGAAAGACCTTTGTGGATCTGACATAGTCTGGAAGCCAGCTCACACTTTACATCAGAAGGAACCGTCCCCGCTGCAATAAACTGAAGACGATTACCCGCAACATCGATAACGCCCCACCCTGTACGCCGTAATCCCGGATCAATGCCTATAATACGAATCGCCTCTGCCATAAACTACAGTCTATACACTTTTCCCCCCTGTGAATAAAGATGTGAATAAAGACAAGACCACAAAGAAAACAGCAGTACAAGACAAAACCAGTCAAAAGATGATCATGCCCCCAATTTATACAATTATAACTATAACACGCAACGAACAGCATCTTTATAGAACATACTTTATGAAGCATCACTGAAATCAATCAAAACCATTCACACATCACAAGCAAACACCCTATAAAGCATAAAAATTCCCTTTCTGTATCATTTCCAATGCCATAACAGTTAAACATCGCAAGCGAGCAAATAGATCAGTGCTGGATTGTACATTCATTAAGTGTAAAGAGACTATGCAATAGATAGTATACACTTTACGGAAACTTTTTACGTTATAACATGTTGTTACCACAATAATTCAACACATTGATTTATAGAGATAATTCATTATTTTGTATGTTGAATAAGAATCCCGAATATCGTAAGATTTTCTCATTACAAACCTCTTTATATTGAAGCAATCAAAACCATTCGCTTACATATGAAACGTGGAATTTCCGTGTGGAGTAAAACTGTATAAGAAAGGAATAAAAATGCCTCTCATGAACCGTCTCAAATGCCAAGGGCTTGTCGCAACATTGGGGACTGGCAAAGATGATGATCGTGCCGGCTTGCTCCGTTGCAAGCGTAAAGATGAGAGGGCTCAATGGATGTAAACAAGAACTGAGAGGTGTTTTTGAATATGCCCATCACACCACAATGTCATTGCATAGAGAGGGACATTGCATGGGTGCACAGAGAACCCATGGGGCATTCATTATATGGTACTTTATTTTGGATGTTTTATTTTACGCACAGCAACTTTATAGGCATAAATTACAGAGCATAAATAAATTGATGTACAAGCCCCTGCTCTATCTAGCGTCTGATTATTATCATAGCCAAAACAAAATCACAGAATATATCAACAGAAAGTGTTCCAGCTGCAATCAACCAAAGCCGATTTCACAAGACCAACCATACCCACATCTCATGCCATAATTCGCAATCAATACCTATACCCTTCAGCTATAAGCTCAAGATATTTCCTACGCTCAAATAGAAATTAGGCAGAAAAAAGCACTCTAGATTAGTTTTAGTTGTGAAATTTCGGTTGTAAAAAATGGGTATACTGCTCTAAATATCGCCCGAAAGAAGCAAGGAGCTATTTTTCTCAGAACACCCAAAAGCTGTTTTCAGTCATTCGATTTGTTTTCCCACGAAATTATCATCTCTTAAACTAAAACCGCCCCTTATTGACCAGAGCGCTTAAACTACAGCCGCATATCTACGAAAAAATGCACGCTTCTAAACGCAATGAATGTGAAACAAATTGGCGGAAAATTTCTGGCAATTCATACCAATGAGGGGTTTCAAGTTCCAATGTCGGTGTATGAACAGACACTTTTACAATTTCTTTTTTTATTTGTTCTGATGACATTTCCCCTTCACGCAAAGCAAGGAAATACCTCTAAGAACGCCCAAAAGCTGTTTTCAGTCATTCGATTTGTTTTCACACTAAATTATCATCTCTTAAACTACAACCGCCCCTTATTGACCAGCGCGCTTAAACTACAGCAGCATCTCTAAATGAAAAAAATGTGCGCTTCTAAACGCAATGAATGAGAAACAAATTGGCGGAAAATTTCTGGCAATTCATGCCAATGAGGGGTTTCAAGTTCCAATATTGGTGTATGAACGGACACTTTTACAATTTCTTTTTTTATTTGTTCTGATGACATTTTCCTTCGCGCAGAGCAAGGAAATACCTCTAAGAACGCCCAAAGGCTGTTTTGAGCAATTCGATTTGTTTTCCTACTGGATTATCATCTTCTAAGGCACAGGAGGCTGCAGTTTCCCACCCAGCACGCATATACTGTATGCGCGCTTCCAAACGCAATGAATGAGAAACAAATTGGCGGAAAATTTCTGGCAATTCATGCCAATGAGGGGTTTCAAGTTCCAATGTCGGTGTATGAACAGACACTTTTACAATTTCTTTTTTTATTTGTTCTGATGACATTTCCCCTTCACGCTCTGCGCGAAGAAGAAGGAGTTGAGAAGCGATTTGCATAAGTCGTGTACTTAAATACATAGCCTCTTTTGCATAGATTGCAGAAACCTCTGCCGAAAGAGAGCGTGCTACTAATTTCCCTTCTGAGTCAATATACGCTGCGGTTTTTTCAATCAGCGCCATTGTTTCTTCATAGAGACGATTAAAAGCATTTTCAAAAGCATTATGCTCAATCATGATAATAGGGTCATCATATGGACGTTTATGTACACTCACGCTTTTATACTCCAAGTATCAGCACAAAATTATACTCCTCAACGAACAGAGTATTAAAAAGTTTCTTTTGTTGCTGTATAGAACGCTTTTTTTTTAAAACTGCTACCTCTTTTAATTTTTTTGTGCAACGCGCTTTTTATACTAAGGTTAACGCACCCAACAAACACTATAGGAACGTTTCCTATAAACGGATCAGTTTCCTCGAAAAGGATCCCTGCCAAGATTGCCGTTTTTCACAATAATAGGCGACTCCAAATTGCAAAGCAATACCCGTTATTATTAAGAGGGTATCGGAAAAAAACGTTTCTGTCATCACTGTTTTTATAATTTGTCCAAACATCGCAAAAATGGTTCCCGTTACAAAGACCGGTAAACTATGTTTTCCTAAAATTGCTAAAGGATGTTTCTGAGAGACATAAAACCATTTATTGATGCGCGGCAAAGAAAGAATAAAAAAGGCTAATGCAAGAACATGGAGTAAACGTGGCAAGCTTAAAAAGGTTTTATTAAAGTTCAACAATGGGGAAGACCAGCCAAGCCACCCCAAAATGCCCCACCAGTTTAAGCGAACCCATAACAGTGCCAACAAGAGATACGCTGCCGCACAAACAATCCAAAAAGACTGAAAAGCGATTTTTTTTCCTTGTTTAAGCGCTAAAGTACTGGTCAATCCTATGACAAATAAGAATTGCCAAGACAAAGGGTTTAAAAACCACTTTCCCTTTAAAGGATAAGAAGGAGGAGCAATTTTATAAAATCCGCAGATAAGATACAGTGTAAAGGAGCCCAACAGCAGCCACTTTGTCTGCTTACAACTCAAATAAAGGATAAAAGGCGCAAAAAACATCAAAACGATATAAAGTGGAAGAATATTATTATATCCCAATTGATGCCCAAAGCTTAAGGTACTCAAAAATGCGATACTAGGCTCTTTAAAAAAGAGTCCCACATTGTTCATCGATAAAAGTTTTTCTGTTTTCCATAATAAAAAGGCAGCAAAAAAAAGACTTAACGTGACAAAAGTAGTAAAAAGATATGCACCATAGAGCTGCAGAGCTCTGTACCAAAGTTTTCGGATAATAAAAGCAAAGGATTTTTGCTGTAACCGTCCATGAAAGCTTAACCCAAGAGCAATCCCTGAAAGCAAAACAAACACTTCTGCACAATCAGAAAAACCGAAATTTCTATGAGTAAAAGACTCATAGATCGTTCTGGGAATATGGTTGATGAAAATCGTCAATAAGGCTAAAGAACGAAAAACATCAATACGTGTATCACGGCGAAAAGGTTGAGTATTATGCTCACGAATACCTTGGTATTTCATCAGTGGACTCCCACACGCCAAAAACCCCTTGAAGTCCCATAAAAATGGTGCTTACCCTTATTGCCAACAAGCATGAACAGGATGAAATTTTAATTTTTAAGAGTCAAGTTTCATTTTAAGCGTTTATTTTTTAAAAGGTAAAAGTTTTTTAAAGGCAAAAGAACGAAAAGCGTCCATACGTGTATCACAGCAAAAAGGCGACATATTATGCTTAAAAACATTCTCCTTTCTCATAAGCAGGCTCCCACGCACCCACAAATTCTTTAAATTACGTGAAAATGGTGGTCACTTTCATCGCAAATAAGCATAATAGAATGAAACTTTCATTTTAAGCATTATTTTTTTCTAAGAAACAGGGATTTGACATGACAGAACAAAAAAATAAACCAATTGATCCGCCTCTTTTCCCTCAGTTAATTTTAACACTTGATGTTCGGCGCAACACCCCACACACATTTTTGCAGCAAATTTTTCAAACAAAGTCTTTTGCATGCGTCATCCTCTATGATTCTGAAAAATTGAAAGATGATAGCTCTTTTTTACAACAACAAGCGCAAACTTACGCAGAAGATATTCAACATCATGACGCAGCCCTTCTCATCGCTGATGACAGCCGCATTGCTGGGCGCATAAAGGCTGATGGATTGCACATAGAAGATGATCTTAACGCTCTTGAAAGCTTCAAAAATCAGCAAAAGGAACAAAAAATCATAGGCTTTGGCAATCTACGCAATCGCCATAGTGCTATGCTTGCAGCAGAAACAGGTGTTGATTATCTATTTTTTGGAAAACTCGGTGCTGATAAAAAACCCCATGCGCACCCCCGCAATCTCCAGTTAGCAACATGGTGGGCAGAAATTATGCAAACCCCCGCCATTATCCAAGCAGGAAGCGATTTTTCAACCTTTGATGAAGCCTTAAAGACTGGATGTGAATTCATTGCTGTAGAAGAAGTGATTTTTGGGAACGACAACCCCTTAATACTGCTTAAAACAATGCAAGAAAAATGTGAAAACACCCCCTTGTAATATAGGAGGAGAATTTATAAATAAAGGGTTAATAAAAATCCAAACACTCACCACTATATTACTTATATAGAACACACAATAACAGAAAAGAGGATACCTCGAAACTCAATAAAACTGCTTAATAATTCAATCAAATGAGATGAAAAAACTAGCGTCTTTTTTTCATATAATATATAGAAAAAAGGATCATAAAAACTTTCTCGTTCAATGTCTTATAAAGACAAAGCATTATGATTGGGGAAAATGGTCATTTTCAATATTGGTACTAAATACCAATAGCTGACGATACAAATATGCAGGGGACATAAAAATGCAATATAGCGGAACACTTGAAGATCTTACAAACATAATTTGCAAAGCTGGATATCAAATCAAAGAAACTAAACCTCTATCACATCCATCCCCTGAAGGATATCAGATCAAAACCTCCGAAGGAGGCACTATTAATTGGTTTAAAAGCACAGGAAAACTTCAAGTTCAAGGCAGCGCAAACATAAAACAAAAGCTAACAGAAGATTTAGCAAAGCATATAGATGAAACATCAACGATTCCTTTCTCAAAAACTGCCTCCAACACCTCAAATAAAAAAATCTTTATCGTTCATGGCCATGACCTTATTGCTCTAGAGCAACTTGAACTTATTCTTCGCAGGCTTGGTCTCGAACCATACATCTTAAAAAATACTGGTGGTAATGGTTTAACCCTCATTGAAATTTTGGAAAAAGAAGCTTGTAACGATTCTATAGGATTTGGTATTGTGCTATTTACTCCCGATGATATAGGCTATGCTAGATCTGACAAGGAAAAAAAAGAACAATTTCGTGCACGACAAAACGTTATTTTCGAAATGGGCATGTTAACCGCTGCACTTTCTCGCAAAAATGTCGCTATTCTAAAAAAACAAGACCTTGAACTCCCTTCAGATTTTGGTGGGCTTAAATACACTCCTTTTAATGAACACGTAAAAGAAACACTTCCGGATCTTTTTGATCGACTATGTGAAGCCGGCTACAATTTAGATGCAAGAAAATTTGCTACAGCATCACGTTAAATTTGAATAATGCTTCCCTTTAACTTTTAAAGCGCACGCCCAAAACCACAAGGCACCCTACCACATTCCACAGACACACACATCCTATAGGCTCAAAGAAACGATCACCCCCCACCTTTCCTCAAACAGCAAGCAATTGTGCAAATTTAAATGAAGAGACTGCGTGTGAATTCACTACCGTAGAAGAAATCATTTTAGTCTCTTTGATAAACGCGGGGCTGTTGTCATAATTTTGGTAATTGTTCCAGAAAGGTTTAAGAGGCAGATAGCCTCTGATTAGATTAAAGAAAAATAGGAAATTCACGTCGGGCATGTACTACAGCTACAATTTCGATTTGATTTGCAGCTACTCGATACAATATAAGGTAATTTGGATGCGCTACAATTTCTCGTAATCCTAATACCTTCTCACTCTGTCTGTATAAATATGGATGTTCAGCCAATGGCAGTACGGATGCTTCCAAAAACCTTTTCATTCGGCGCGCAGCGGATGGATTTTCGCGAGCAATATAGGTAACATCTGACGCAAATCGTCGCGCGCCGAAGACAACCAAACAACCGGAAGCATCACTTTTCCTGTTCAGCTTCAAGCTGACTGATTATAACTTCCATTTCAGCCATAACCTCATCATGCGGAATAGGAGGATATGGATTTGCAAGACTTCTCGCTACCTTATCGCGCAGCCATGCAGTGTAGCTGCTTTCCTGTTCAACGGTTTCGAACTCTGAAATTAGCGGAGAAAGGGTGGGCTTCATAATATATGTCCTTTCTATTCCTGAATATTGGAGATAATTACTCTTGTCTATGTTGTCAATATTAGCGAATTGAAAATGTTTAACTTTTAAGCGTCCAAAGTTCTTTTGATCTTAAAACTTAAGGCTTTTTAACCCTCTCAAAAAACACGGGGGCTGATGTCATGATTTTGACAATCATTCCAGAGAGATTTAAGAAGCGGATAGCCTCTCATAAAAAACAAATTTTGTAAGTAAAAAACTATTTTTATTGTAAATTTCCTGAAATTACTTTATGAATTAAAAGATGTTTTGGTCGCATACGCAACGACCAAAAGGGGCCTTGAAAACCCTAAGTTCTAGCGTAAAGATGAGCCCACTTTGTGGGTATCCCGGAATTCCGGGAGTTTTTGCTATGTCCAGGTGCTTTAAGCACTAAAAGCAAAAAGGCTGACTAGAACTCAGTATTTTCAAGCTCCCGGAATACTCATGCGAGGGCGCTCGCGACCGGCGGGGGCTTTAAAATGCGAACCAAAGATCTTGATAATGATATTTTCATTGGCAAAAAAATTCGTTTGAGACGAAAAATGCTAAAAATGTCTCAAACAACTTTAGGGCACGCTTTAGGCGTAAGCTTCCAACAAATTCAAAAATATGAAAAAGGCTTAAATCGTGTCAGCGCAGGGCGATTAAAGAAAATTTCCGATATCTTGAATGTTCCACTTTCCTTTTTTTATGCCGATATCTTAACAAAACAGCAGTCCCCATACCACCATGATGAAATCGCATCAAGCACAGAGGAATACCTGCTGCTCAAAAGATTTAGAATTCTAACAACGGTAAAAAAGAAAGCCTTTTTACAGCTGATCTCTGATGAGAATGCAAGCTAACATAACGCGATAGTGTGTGCTATTCAAAGTCCCCTTTGTGAACACTTTATTGCTTGAATGCAAAACATGCCAACTCCCTGTTTTAAGAAACGACACGTTAAGAGACACTATTTTAATTTTTATTGTAAATTTCCTAAAATTACTTTATGAATTAAAAGATGTTTTGGTCGCATACGCAACGACCAAGAGGGTCTTGAAAGCCCGAAAATCTAAACATGAATTTACCCCACTTTGTGGGTATCCCGGAATTCCGGGAGTTTTTGCTATGTCCAGGTGCTTTAAGCACTAAAAGCAAAAAAAGCTGATTAGATTTCAGTACTTTCAAGCTCCCGGAATACTCATGCGAGGGCGCTCGCAACCGGCGGGGAAAAATGCAATCTCAAAATCTTAATATTGATCTTTTTATTGGCAAAAAAATTCGTTTGAGACGAAAAATGCTAAAAATGTCTCAAACAACTTTAGGACACGCTTTAGGTGTCACTTTCCAACAAATTCAAAAATATGAAAACGGCTTAAATCGTGTCAGCGCAGGGCGTTTAATGGAAATTTCTGATATTTTGAATGTTCCCATTGCCTTTTTTTATGCCGATATCATTACAAAACAACAGCCCCCATACCACCATGATGAAATCGCATCAAACACAGAGGAATACCTGCTGCTCAAAAGATTTAGAGTTCTAACAACGGTAAAAAAGAAAGCCTTTTTACAGCTGATCTCTGATGAGAATGCAAGCTAACATCACACGAATAGCGCACGCTATTCATAAGCATTCATACGTATTTTAAAAAGCAACCTCCATTGTAAGCATTTTTTCATTTTATGGGGATAAGCCATTGATATAATAGACGATAAGCATCTTTACATACGATAACCCCTCATCATTATTATTTTTAACAGGACTGTATTATTTTTAACAGAACTGTTTTAAACAGTCTGTCTCTCGTCGACATTTATGCTACTTTTTTAACTTACCCAACCCTACCTTGAACCAAGACGAAAAACTGAGAGATAAAAAGTAATATAGAAATGAGATTCTTATACGGCTTGTAATGATAAAAAAAAAATGTGAAAATTCTGATCGGTAATGAGGAGAAAACACCATGATCAAGAGAAGCGTGAAGCTGCTTATCTTAGGCGTGATTGGGCTTGCAAGTTCTGCTGTAATTTCAGCGGGAAACACTGAAGAAATCTCAAATTCTGAAAGCTCTTTCAATACGATTCAAGAAGCTTCAAACACTCAAGAACCCTTTCAGCCCTTAAAAGCTGGAGACTATGACCAAGCCTATGACTATTACATCCAAGGTTATTATTTAAAAGCTTTTCGTGAAGCACTCCGACGTGCTGAAAAAAATGATCCTTTTGCACAAACTCTTCTTGCCCGAATTTATATGGAAGGATGTGCTGTTCCTATTGACGGTGCGCGTGCTGCTTTATGGTTTGAACGCGCCGCAAAACAGGGGGAACCCCAAGCACAACTACGCTATGGACTTATGTTGTTTGATGGTCACTTTATAAAACAAAATCAAGAACTTGGTGAACAGTTCATTCAAAAATCTGTCAATGCAGGCGTCAAGGAAGCCTATTTTTATTATGGACAACTTCTTCTTTATAAAGCCGCACAGGAAAAACAAGCTCTCCCCGGTGTTTCTTCTCAAAGTCGTGAAAATGAAGCCATCGAGCAAGCCTTAAAATTGTACTTAAAAGGTGCTGCTCTTGGAGATGCTGAAGCTGCTTTTTCTGCTGCAAAAATTCTTTCCTTAGGCACGTTAAAACGACCAAAGGATGATCGCAATGCCCGCAAGCTCATGGAGGTAGCGGCTCAAAACAACCACTTAAAAGCTCAACTTTATTTAGCACAATGGCTTGTACAGGGGCGTGGAGGAGAAACAGATTTTCAGCGTGCTTTTCATTTACTTCAAAGAAATGCTATCAACATGATAGCACCAGCACAGATTTCCCTTGCAAGGCTTTATCGAGATGGCACAGGAACAAAAGGCGATATAATAATGGCAGCGGCATGGTATATGCTCGCAAAGGAGGCAAAAATGCAAGCTCCTGATCTTGAAATAATGCTCCAAGGCATGGATAAGGCACAACTAGAAAAAGCGCACAAAGAAGCAATAAAGCTCCTTCCTGTTTTTTAAAATACTCCTCTCTGCATCAAAAAGATAAAATTTATAGAAATTCCGGGAGATTTTGCTCTGTCCAGGTGCTTTAAGCACTAAAAGCAAAAAGGCTGATTTGAGTTCAGTGTTTTTAGACTCCCGGAATACCAACGCGAGGGCGCTCGCAACCGGCGGAGGCTTTAAAATGCGAGCCAAAAATCTTGATAACGACATTTTCATTGGTAAAGAAAACGCACTGGTATCATTTGCTTAAGCAAACAATATCCAATAAGCAAAAGAGCTAGGCTATCCTGAAAATTCCGAAAGCTCTATTTTTTCATTCTTTTTTCTTGGACGAAAAACACGCCGACTCTCAGTAAAAAGCTATTTTTTATTGTAAATTTTCTAAAATTACTTTATGAATTAAAAGATGTTTTGGTCGCATACGCAACGACCAATAGGGCCTTGAAAACCCGAAAACTCAAACATGAATTGACCCCACTTTGTGGGTATCCCGGAATTCCGGGAGTTTTTGCTATGTCCAGGTGCTCTCAGCACTAAAAGCAAAAAGGCTGATTTGAGTTCAGTATTTTCAAGCTCCCGGAATACCAACGCGAGGGCGCTCGCAACCGGCGGGGACTTTAAAATGCGAGCCAAAAATCTTGATAATGACATTTTCATTGGCAAAAAAATTCGTTTGAGACGAAAAATGCTAAAAATGTCTCAAAAAACATTAGGTCAACATTTAGGTGTTACTTTCCAACAAATCCAGAAATATGAAAACGGCTTAAATCGTGTCAGCGCAGGGCGTTTAAAAGAAATTGCCGATATCTTAAATGTTCCACTTGTTTTTTTCTATGCGGACACCTCAGCAAAACAACAGCCCCCATACCCTCATGATGAAATCGCATCAAGTACAGAAGAATACCTGCTGCTCAAAAGATTTAGAGTTCTAACCTCGATAAAACAAAGAGCCATTTTACAATTACTCTCTGATCAAAATGAAAGCTTTTAACATCATGACATAGAGCACTACACTCTCTGTTCTTAACTTGCCTCCCACCCCTCAAAGGACAGAAGCCCCTTCCCTATCCAGTTGGGAAACAATCCGTCTTCTCAGAACAGAACTCTTTTAGCTTCCCATTTTATGTAGTTCATTTCACAAAATTATCCGGACAAGCTCCCTCAAATATTCACCACACACTCTCATAAAAACATCACATGTGCAAAATTTGATACCTTATAGCACCACACCTCAAACGATAGTATTTTACAGCAAACAGGATAAGCATTCATACGTATTTAAAAAAAGATATCCCTCAAAAAGCAATGCTTGAAAATTTTTTTGATCAATCTGGAATAACACTTAACACATCATTTTATAATAGAGATGGAGGACATGATCTTAACATGCAAACGCAAAAAATTGCTTTTTTATCATAATCACTAAAAGCAGCTGTTTATTAAAATATACGCCACCAGAAGCACTTCAAACAGCCTTTACAGCTGAAACCATTATTCATTGATTAGATACCGATATGTTGTTAATGTGCTATGCGTAAAGTTGCTCTTATTTCTGGAAGAGGAGCTTCGCAAATAAAGAGCAACAATAAGTAAGGGGAATTAAAGATGTTAAAATATTTATTGCTGTCACCGGTTGTGTTGGTGGCTGGTTGCGCATCTGTAGGCAATTATTCATCAAATTATGTTGATCAAAGTCTTACAAAGCGTCAGGCACAATTAGTCGCTAACAAATTTATTAGCGATATCAAGAGATCTCTACCACCAGCTACAACCACACTTCTTATAAAGAAAAATAATACAGCAGACAGCTTTACTCCTTTATTTATCAATCTGTTGCGACGGAATGGATATAATGTGATCTATACAGATCAACCTCAAAAGCAGCAAAACATGGGTGTGAATTTGAGTTATAGAATACAATTAAATAGTAGAGTTATAGTGTCTCTTCTTCAGTATAATGTGAACGGAGAACCACGTGCTCATATAAGTACTCAGCCCAAATGAACCCGCTATTTAATGTAAACATTCTCTATATTTTACACGTAAAGACTTAAAAGCTCTTGCGAAAGGCAAAGAGATTTGCACCTCAATAAAAAACCTCATTTTTAGCCAGAGTGGATAAATTTTATTATAGATTGTGACAATACAAAATAGTGTAAATTATAGCTTTAAGATTTAAGAAAAGAAGAATACTAAAAATAATGAAAATGCCCCACACCCTAGTGAATTGTTACGCGAAGATGTAAATGCAAAACTTGGACTATCTGTGATTGAAGCAGCTGAAGAGTTTTCTATATCCCGTGTAGCATTTTCTAGGGTCTTGGTAAAATCCTTATAACGACATTTTCAGTGGCAAATTCATTGGCAAAAAATTCGTTTGAGACGAAAAATGCTAAAAATGTCTCAAACAACTTTAGGTTAACATTTAGGTGCCACTTTCCAACAAATCCAGAAATATGAAAACGGATTAAATCGTGTCAGCGCAGGGCGTTTAAAAGAAATGGCCGATATCTCAAATGTTCTACTTTCCTTTTTCTATGCTGATATCTTAACAAAACAACAGCCCCCGTACTCTCATGATGAAATCGCATCAAGTACAGAAAAATACCTGCTTCTCAAAAAATTTAGAGTCCTAATCTCGATAAAACAAAGAGCCATTTTACAATTACTCTCTGATCAAAATGAAAGCTAACATCATACGATAACACACACCACGCTCTATCCCATGAGACACTCATAATAAACTCCGTATTCACATATTCTTAATTAAAAACACCTCATGGGTTTAGGGAACTTATATCATTACCATCAATTATATCATTGCCATCAATGATGATATTTTACGACACAACGGGATAAATTTCCCCAAAAATTCTAAAAAATTTTTGTGCAAATTTTTAAAAAGCTTGCGTCTGAGCGCTTTTTATGGTCTTGCAAAGAACTGAAAAGCAAAAATACATAAAGGTCCTTTTTTACTTAAGCTTTTCTCTTTGCAAAAAGCAGGAGAAAGCCCATAAAGAGCACACAGGACCATGAGAGAGCCGCAAGGTTAATCAAAGGGATTTTAGCCCGAAAATAACAAAAGAGCTTGACTGTTAAAGGCAGCAAAGAAAAGCGCCATAAAGACAACAAGAGAGTTCTTTTTGCAAGAATAGAATTGGATAGAAACGATGAAAATTAATGGCAATGAAATTCGCCCTGGTAATGTGATCGAACATCAAGGAAGTTTATGGGTTGCAGTTAAATGCAACGCTGTAAAACCAGGAAAAGGTGGTGCATTTAACCAAGTTGAAATGAAAAATTTGATTGATGGTACAAAACTTAATGAACGATTTCGCGCTGCTGAGACCGTTGAACGCGTGCGCCTTGAACAAAAGGATTTCACATTTCTTTATCAACAAGGGGATGCTTTGGTCTTTATGGATTCAGAATCTTATGAACAACTTGAACTTCAAAAGGATTTTGTTGGTGAACGTGCTGCGTTTCTCCAAGATGGGATGACTGTCACAGTTGAACTTTATCAAGAAAAGCCTATTGGCATCTCACTTCCTGATCAAGTTGCTGTCACGATTGCGGAAGCCGATCCTGCCATCAAAGGACAAACGGTTACCTCCTCTTATAAACCCGCCATTCTTGAAAACGGGATTCGTATTCTTGTTCCCCCCTTTATGAATGCTGGTGAACGTATCATTGTAGACACCAATGAGTTGATTTATTTGCGTCGTGCAAATGAAAAAGATAAATAAAGGAATAAAAAATGGCCCATTCTGCAGTCATGAATGTCATGGTGCAAGCTGCAATGAAAGCAGGACGCTCGTTGGTACGTGATTACGGTGAAGTGCAAAATTTGCAAGTGTCTTTGAAAGGACCAGCAGATTATGTCAGCCAAGCAGATCGCAAAGCGGAAAAAATTATTTTCAATGAATTAAGCAAAGCGCGCCCCAAATTTGGTTTTCTGATGGAAGAGTCAGAAGAAATCATTGGAGAAGATTCACAACACCGTTTTATTGTTGACCCTTTAGATGGCACCACAAATTTTCTCCATGGCATTCCTTTTTTTGCTGTTTCCATTGCCTTAGAAAGCCAAGGGAAAATCGTTGGTGGTGTCATTTACAATCCCGTGAATGATGAACTCTTCACCGCAGAACGCGGGTGTGGTGCTTTTTTCAATGACCGCCGCTGTCGCGTTTCTGCACGGCGCAGACTAGAAGATTGTGTCATTGCCACAGGCATGCCTCATTTTGGTCGCCCAAATCATGGAGCCTATCTTATTGAATTACGTAATGTGATGGCAGAGGTTGCCGGACTTCGCCGTTTTGGTGCTGCTGCGCTTGATTTAGCTTATGTTGCTGCTGGAAGAACCGATGGCTTTTGGGAAGATAACCTGCAAATTTGGGATATGGCTGCTGGAATACTGATGGTTCGTGAAGCAGGTGGTTTTGTCACCGATAAAGAAGGCGGTAGCGATATATTCCGCAAAAAAAATATCATTGCCGGCAATGAACACATTCGCCTAAAATTAGAAAAAACCCTCAAAAAAGGCATTTAAACCTCAGAAAAGATCTAGCAGATTACGTCAGCCAAGCAGATCGCAAAGCGGAAAAAATTATTTTCAATGAATTAAGCAAAGCGCGCCTCAAATTTGGTTTTCTGATGGAAGAGTCAGAAGAAATCATTGGCGAAGATTCACAACACCGTTTTATTATTGACCCTTTGAGATGGCACCACAAATTTTCTCCATGGCATTCCCTTTTTTGCTGTTTCCATTGCCTTAGAAAGCCAAGGGAAAATCGTTGGTGGTGTCATTTACAATCCCGTGAATGATGAACTCTTCACCGCAGAACGCGGATGTGGTGCTTTTTTCAATGACCGACGCTGTCGCGTTTCTGCACGGCGTAGACTAGAAGATTGTGTCATTGCCACGGGAAATGCCTCATTTTGGTCGTCCAAATCATGGAACCTATCTTATTGAATTACGCAATATAATGATGGAAGTTGCCAAACTTCGCCGTTTTGGTGCTGCTGCTCTCGAATTTAGCTTATGTCGCCGCAGAAAAAACCGATAGCTTTTGGGAAGATAATCTGCACATTTTTGATAAAACTACCAGCATACTGATGCTTCGCAAAACCGGTGGTTTTGTCACTGATAAAGAAGGCAGCAGCGATATATTTCGCAAAAAAAAATATCATCACAACAAAACGCCCCAAGAAGCAACAACGACATCAGAAGCCAACATCCTCCCCTACTTCTCTTAAGAAATCACCGCCTACACAGCAAAAAAGATTGACTATAATTAAAATATCCCCTCTCTGCTAAGGGCTATCACATATGCCTCTCATAGTTTTCACCTCTACATGACAACAGAAATTTTAGCAAATCCATTGATTTATACAGCCATTCCCCCCCCCTTCATTTAACCATTATCTCAGATAGTCTATGAAATACTCTCGAGATTTATAGTAACAAAAATCTTTGTTTTCCAAAATTGCTTTCTGCATTTCACTTGCAAGCTGCTCTTTATCTTTTTCAACAACCTCTTTCAGCGCCTTTATCTTCTCATTACCGAAGATAATTTTTAATTTTTCTTTTAATTTTTTTTCCTCAACAAGCTTCTCCCAAAAGATCAATCGGTTATCACATGTCTCATTTGCTGCTTTTATCCATTCTCTGGCTCCTAATTTGTAAACTTTTTCAAATGTTGGATTCCCCTCAGCTATGGAAAGATCTTTTGCTCTATTTGTGTCATTCTCTTTACAAGTATTGATTACATCTCTAACTGTGACAGAATGGCAACCATTATCAAAGGCAACATAGCCTTTTTTCACTGTTTTAATAAGCTTCTTATAGTAAATGAACGTTTCTCTTGCCTCCTTATAATCACTGGAAATATCACACAACAACAACAACACATTCTTTTTACAATATAATAATAAAGTACACTCACCAGACCAAGATTCCGAAAGCTTTAGCATTTTCTCTATCTCTTTGTGTTCTATACTTATAGATATGTTGTCCCACAAAGTATCTGTAAATTTTTTCTTTTCATCCTCCCCTGTAAAGTTTTCCTTTTGGTGCTGTTTGCATTCAGCTGTAATCATATCATCAAGAACATATAACCACCAATGAAGTAATAACATCGTAGGTTGACTCCGTTTTTTTTTCGTAAGAGGATCTACAAACTTTTGCAGAGTTATTCCATTCTTTCTCATTAATCGCACTGCTTTTATAAAAAATTTCCTAAAATACGAGGTATCCAAGAGACTACATATTTTTTTGTAATGTTCATAAGTAAGTTTTTTTCCAAGTGCTTGCTTGTACAATAAACGCACTTCGTGCTCCCCTCGAACACAAATATCCTTTACAAATGGAAGCCGATCTCCACCGACTTTCATATCTTCCCTAGGATTTTTTATCCCCAGTACGTCTCTTTCCCATAGCCTTACTCCCTCATCCCATTGTTTCAACCATTCCTGCGATACTTTTTGAGTTTTTTTAACAAGCCTTTGTTCCCCTTGTGCAATAATATCTTGATATCCAGCGCACTCTTGCTCTTTTCGCTCAAGTTGGTCAGTCAATTGAAGACACTTCTGTTCCCCTTGTGCAATAATATCTTGATATCCAACGCATTCTTGCTCTTTTCGCTCAAGTTGGTCAGTCAATTGAAGACACTTCTGTTCCCCTTGTGCAATAATATCTTTATGTCCAGCGCAATCTTGCTCTTTTTGCTCAAGTCGTTCAGTCAATTGAAGACACTTCTGTTCCCCTTGTGCAATAATATCTTTATGTTCAGCGCACTCTTGCTTTTTTTGCTCAAGTTGGTCAGTCAATTGAAGACACTTCTGTTCCCCTTGTGCAATAATATCTTGATATCCAACGCAATCTTGCTCTTTTTGCTCAAGTTGGTCAGTCAATTGAAGACACTTCTGTTCCCCTTGTGCAATAATATCTTTATGTTCAGCGCACTCTTGCTTTTTTTGCTCAAGTTGGTCAGTCAATTGAAGACACTTCTGTTCCCCTTGTGCAATAATATCTTTATGTTCAGCGCACTCTTGCTTTTTTTGCTCAAGTTGTTCAGTTAAATGCTTGTTCTGATAAATTGCCAATGCAAGCATTAAGCTTCCCCCACAACACACTATCATTGCCAAACCGAACAAAAAATCCACTGAGTATCCCGAATACCACGACTTCCCCATCCATATGATGCAGAAAATCATAACGCCGCATCTTACACTCCCACATTTTTTCCCCCATTTCCAAATGACCTTAATTATAGCTATTATGAAAGCTATTGCCAATTTTATGTCTTCTTCCATTCTTGCTCTCTTTTATTCCCACCAATATTTAACGCAGCTCTTTTATCGATCCCTCGATATTGTATCATTGTGTGTACATCTGATTTGAAAATCACTACATATTATATTTTAATAAAAACAATACACAAAATATAGATATTTTTTCTGGTAAAATAAAACAATTTGTATTTAATTGTACTGCTCTAATGATTTATGCACTTTTAAGAAGAGCTTTATAATTCTTAAAATGCACTCCCACAATATTGGTTCAAAGTACTCAAAAGCCTAACACAGCAAAACATGGCTGCGTGCTCACCTTGTTTTATAAAATTGATAAAAAACATCTTTCTACTCATTTATCGGCTCTTTTTTAGTAAAGCGACATCATCATACACTTTCCTAATCCCCTCAATATTACTACAGCCCCTAAAACTTGAGACGCTTCATGAAGAAGACTTATTCTTTCTTTAAGTATTTTTACTTCACGCGAGCTCTCTCTGCTTGGTATATGCAAGAGACATGGTTTTGACTAATGCAACATAATCAAATTTGAAACGAGAAATTCCATGTAAGATCTTTCATGAAAAACAATGAGTTATCATTATAAATCAACGTGACAGTGCTGTTATAAAGAGAACTCCTCGCTCATCTTAATAGTCCATAGCGATTTAACTGGATATCGTTTTATATTCTATACACAGAAGTGTCTTTATAAAAATACTTCATCTCAGGCAAAAAAAAAGAACAGCCTATTAAAAAAGAAAAACATCTCAATGCTTGCCTTTCTTTTTTCCATGAGAGTTTCAAATTGATAAGCCTGTCTGAAAAGAGTGCTGTTTATGCCCTTAAAAATACTGCTCTTGTATCAAGATCACTTACTCAGATGAGAATTGCAGTTTAGCCAAATGCGCATAAACATTATTTTTTATAATGAGTTGTGTGTTCCTTCTTCCACAAAAGCGCCTTTATCCATCACGAGAATACGATCAGCTTTTAAAATTGTTGCCAAACGATGCGCAATGACCAGGATTTAGGATTTTGTATCAATCCTTCTAAGGCATTTTGCACCAACTTTTCACTGTTTGCATCTAAAGCAAATCTTGCTTCATCAAGTAGCAAAAGTTTGATTTATAATAATAATTCATTGTTTTGTATGTTGAATGAGAATCCCGAATACCGTAAGATTCTCTCATTTCAAACCTGTTCCATGGTGAACCAATCAAAACCATGTCTTTTGCACGTTACAAGCGGAGAGAGCCCGCGTGAATAAAAAAAAACTATTAAGAAAGGACTTAAAATGCCTATAATAAATCGTCTCAAGTGCCAAGGGCTGTAGCAACATCCACGAGTTGGCAAATATAATGATGGTTCTCGATTGCAGTAAGAGGGCTGCATTTCTTAAAATCGCCCGTGCAATATCAATGCGTTGTTTTTGCCCCCCAGAAAGCATGGTACCACGTTCTTCTACTTGCGTATCCAAGCCATCTGGTAAAGCTTGAATAAATTCAAATGCATTGGCAGCTTTAGAAGCGGAAAATACTTCCTCTCCGTGGGTATGTTCAGTTCCAAAAAAGAAGAAAAGTTTGCAATTATTTTATTTCAAGTCTTTATACTCTAGGGAAGAAAGGATTTATGCGTATATTTCAAAATGATTTTTGAATTTAAAAAACGCAACCACAATGATTTATAGACCCATCTGTTTATGTCGGATGCGTTTTTGAATTAATATTTAAAGTGCACTCTTTGATAGGATCAAAAACTCATCGTTTGCAATCGTTTTGTTTAAAACCCTTGTACCCCATAAAAAGGAGGCTTTTACATGCCAATATTACCAAAACGATTTTTGAATTTAGAAAGACGACCACCGCGATCTACGAGTGTTTGGGAGCCACCTGTCCATGCTGGATGCGTTCTTGGGTCAATATCTAGATTAAGAGTATCGCCTTCTTTTCCCCAAGTAGAGCGCGTTTTATATTGAGTTCCATCCGTCATAACAACGGTAATTGTGTGATAGTTGGGATGAATATTCGCTTTCATGCGTAAAAACCTTTTGCGTTTATAGAATGAAATAGCACTTGCTCGATTTTTTAAGTGCGCTTTCTTTGTCTTTTTGATACATTGATTAAAGTATTTATTCCTATAGCTGAGCACGCATCAAAAAACAAGTGTTCAAGATACATCATTGTATCAAGTGTTATAAATCCAACACAGTGAGCAAAATTTTATGACATTACGTTATCGTTCAGAAAAATCTACAAAGCCTTCCCCTAAGAAATCTTCATTCTCTTCGCTTGCAATTTTTTTTCCTTATCTTTTGCGCTATCGTTGGTTGTTTATTTTTGCCTTTCTAGCGTTATCTGTTGCTGCTCTTGTCACATTAGCTTTGCCTGTGGCTATCCGCCAAATGTTTGATCATGGGTTTTCTACTTCAAGCCATGGACATATCAATTTTTACTTCGGAATTTTGTTTATCTTAGCCTTGTTTCTCGCATTTGCTTCAGCAGCCCGTTATTACTGTGTTATCACCTTGGGAGAACGGATTGTTGCCGATTTACGGCGTGATGTATTTATTCATATTATGAAACTTTCTCCTGCTTTTTTTGATCGGTCACATTCAGGAGAGATTGTTTCAAGGCTTCTCACAGATACCACACAAATAAAATTAGCTGTGGGTTCTACTGCCTCTACCGCTTTGCGTCAGTTGATTATCGTGATCGGAGCCGTTGTGATGATGGTGATCACCAATGCTAAATTGTCTTTGTTGGTTTTGGCTGCTATTCCTGTTGTGGCCATTCCCTTGGTCGTGTTTGGACGTAAAGTTCGCTCTCGTACCCGTGCGGCGCAAGATCGTCTCGCAGATGCCAATGCTGTTGCTACAGAGCAGGTAAGTGCTATTCGCACTGTGCAAGCTTTTACCGCAGAAAAACTCGTTGCAACACGTTTTTCACAATTGATAGAACGTGCTTTTCAAACAGCACGTGCTTCTGTGATCTTACGCTCCTTTTTTACGGGGGTTGCAATTTTTTTGGTTTTTAGCAGTGTGGTTGCTGTTTTATGGATTGGATCGCGCGATGTTTTGAATGGAACGATGACAGGCGGGACATTAGGGCAATTTGTCCTTTATGCGGTTTTTGGAGCTTCTACTTTTGCGCAATTATCGGAACTTGGGGCAGAATTAATCCAAGCAGCAGGCGCCGCTGAGCGGCTTTCCGAATTGTTACAAGAACAGCCTACTATTGTAGCTCCTAAAAATCCTTTATCATTAGGACAACCTGTTCGAGGCGAACTTGTTTTTGATCAGGTTGATTTTACCTATCTTTCTAGACCACAAGAGAAGATTTTACGCTCGCTTTCTTTTTCTGTGAAAGCAGGTGAAACGGTTGCTTTTGTTGGGGCTTCAGGAGCAGGAAAAAGCACCATTTTTTCTTTGATCCTTCGTTTTTATGACCCGATAAGTGGAACAATTCGGTTAGATGGCATGGAAATTAATCGCCTTTCTTTACAAGATTTACGCAGCGCAATTTCTTATGTTCCACAGGATGTCGCCATTTTTGATGGAACATTGCGTGATAATATTATTTTTGGAACTGAAAATACCCATGAAGAGGAAATCCTTGCTGCCGCTAAGGCGGCTAATGCACTTGAATTTATTCAAGCTTTACCAGATGGCTTGGATACGCAAGTAGGAGAACGTGGTACCATGCTTTCTGGAGGGCAAAAACAACGCATTGGTATTGCACGGGCAATTCTAAGAAATGCACCCCTGTTGCTGCTTGATGAAGCAACATCTGCTTTAGATGCAAACAGTGAAAAGTTGGTGCAAGATGCCTTAGAAGGATTGATGCAAAATCGTACAACCTTGGTCATTGCACATCGTTTGGCAACAATTTTAAAAGCTGATCGTATTCTCGTGATGGATAAAGGAGCTCTTGTGGAAGAAGGAACCCATGCAGAACTTGTGGCAAAAAATGGCGTCTATGCTTACCTCGCAAAACTCCAATTTTCACCGGAGTAAGTGATCTTGATACAAGAGCAGTATCTTTAAGGGCATAAAAAGCGTTCCTTTTCAGACAGGCTTATCAATTTGAACCTCTTATAGAAAAAAGAGGGACAAGCATTGAGGTGTTTTTCTTTTTAAAGTCTTAACGGACTGTTCCTTTTTCTGTGCAAGATAGAGCATTTTTATAAAAATACTTCATCTGTGTACAGAGTATAAAATGATACCCAGTTAACCTCTATGAGCTATTAAGATGTGCAAGAAGCTCTCTTCATAACAGCACCGTCGCATTGATTTATAAAGATAATCCATTGTTTTTTATGAGAGATCATGAATAGCATAGGATTTTCTCATGCCAAACCCTTATAGTGAGTCAAAAAAATCTCTTGGCTTACACATCACAAACAGAGTTGGCGTGTGGAGTGAAACTGTACAAGAAAGGAATAAAACACCTCTCTTACCCCTTTAAGTACCAAGAGCTGTCACAACATTGGCACACTGAAAGCATATACGCTGTTGACAAAGAGTAATAATTGGGTGCTCGATTACTGAGAGCCCCTTATGCGGCTCATTTGATAGGCTCTAGGGACACAAGCTCTACCCTAAAGACTGACCACATTCTTAAAAAAAACTGAATATGAAAAATTTTTCATGCCCTCTATCACTGCCATAAACAAAAGTGTTTACCGAAAATCATGACAAATTGTAATGAACAAATAGGCTTCTCTCATCTGCAAGAGTATCCTTTTATTCTCTTTCAAAAAAACGAACACTTTTTGAATATTGTTTGCAGATCCGTATTATTGAAAAAGAGCAAAGACTTTCTCAGCGCTTTTGGGGTTCTTATAACTTTTGTGTAAGCACATATAAGCAACAGCTTTTATAATAAATCGGCTTTTGGCAAAATCGTAAAATTTTATCAAATTTATTGTTTGTAAATATCACCACGACCACTGCTCTGCTCTTGCAGATACGCAACCTTAAAAACACGTTCTTTTTGCTCACAAATTGTCTCTCCAGCTCTCTCTTCCAGTCATAGCCTATAAAATAAGGATAGAGTACTTTAATTGGACACCATCTTCTCACACCACCACCAACGCCATCATTTATTATATTTACAGCCCTCAACTTTATAGCAACCCTTGTCATGCTTTAAGAAGGCACGTTAACGATGATAGGAACATGTACAAAGACGAAGGTATTTATGTTTTAAAGCTTGCACCAAATCATAATTTTTTTGTATAGCGAGCCAAGCGTATGCAGCACTGACACCCTAACCATTTCAAACCGTTCAGCTGTTTTAGCAACAGATAAGCCAAGTTCTACGATTATATCTTCAACCATGAATTCACCGAGGAGCAGAGGATTTTCCATCATTTTTTAGCACTCCCTCTTCAATGATCCTCTAGACAATCCACTCATTCAGCATCTATACTAGCAAAGCGAAATATTACGTGCTAATTTTCCTTTACAATCATTAACCAAGAACCCTCAAAATAACCTTTTAGTGAATAGAGCTAAAAGGATGAGTCCTTCAAAATCATTTGGTAATATAGCTATACCAAGAGCACCTAAAATACGCCCTAATTGCTCAGTATAGGCGACCTTCCCCCTTTTATCGTATCAGTCTTGTAGAAGGCTTTAAGTCCTTTATGTTTAAATCAAAAAATCATAATTGGATTATATTACATAAAGATGCTTTTTCTTATTTTTCCATTTAACACACGATAAGGTACCATTTAGGCAGCATGAGAAGCTTTCCCCTTATATCATGATTTCAGAAGCCGCATGAGAAAAACAAAATAAGCCGTTTGGGTATCTCAAGGTCAAGGATGCCGTTAGGCGCAGCAACCTTTAAAGAATTGCCTTGAGCTTAAGGATCACGGCTTGTTAGTCCTCTCATTAAACGCGGGTCTGATGTTATGATTTTGGAGAGCGATTATTAAGAATTTGAGAGGCAGATAGCCTCTCATCTTGATTTGTATGCAAACGAATTGCACTCTATTTATTCAGGGAGAATAAGAACATACCCAGGAGGTGCTAAACGGAATAAGAGAGCATCGTAACCCCAACTAGCAGACAGGCAGCAAATAGAAAAAACGCCTTCAGCAATTGCCATGAGTAATGCGAACGATATACCGGCTTCATCTGCTGTTGCTTCGCGGCGTTGTAAGTAGTATCCGACAAAAAAGAAAAAGCACGTTAATCCACTCGCACCCGCAAAGAAGCTTAGTACGGCATGAACCGGTCCACGTATGCTGAGCAAGATAATAAAAATTATGAAAGTAAATACTGTAAAGATCCCTTCGAATACCCCACGCACCATATGGCACAATTTTCGCATCATAATTACAGAAAAGCTCTGTTCTGCGTATCGATTTTTTCTTTTGATGCTTGTATTCTTAGAAGATATACTATCCACAACTCCCCCCATATTTTAAGACAAAACGCTGTGAAATTAGCTATTTGTAATTATATCATCACAAAATACAAGAAAAATTTATCCATTTTAATGAAAAAATAGGTGCTTTATTGAGGTGCAAATCTATTTTGTTAGCAAGAGTTATTCAATTCGTTCGTCAATAGAAAGACTACCCCCATTGCAGAGGAAGCTATCTTGACGCACAAAAACTTCATAAGCTGTATATCAAAATCCACTCAGACATCAAAACTCTCCAATATACCCGCTTTTCTACCTTTGAAACTGCAATAAAATGGATTCTACCGATGACAAGCAATGATAATATGAAAAAGAAAAAATATCACAAAATCAAACTCTTCAAAACAGCCTTAGCTTTATGATTTCACTCACAAAATAAGTGCCACCTCATAAACGATAACACACTAAGATGCTGTGCATTCACAAATTTCCTTTAAAGAACCCATCTCCCCTTCCCGAAATCGCACACTTCTCACCTCTCCCGCGATCTTATATCTCGAGGACACCCACTAAAGAATTTGAAAATGTCCAAGGAGAAAACTCTCTGAGAAAGCTTTCAAACCTAAAACGCCCTCGCCATTTTTATCATGATGAGGGCACAAAAAAAACACGCAGAAACATGTAAAACCTCTCCGCATTTAGGTATAGGGTTTGTGCTTCAAGCGCACGCTTTTTCTTGTTCTGTTGTCCATTGTCCCAAAGCCGCAAGATGATTCATCAAAGCCCGATGACGAAATGCCTTCTGTGCAACAGCAATATTCTCATCTTTTCCAGCCCATGCTTTTAAAGCAGATGCTTGCAATGCTCGTCCATAGGAAAAGGTCAATTTCCAAGGCAATGCGCCCAAAGAATTCATGGCAGATAAATGCGCCGTTGCTTCCTGATCAGACTGCCCTCCAGAAAGAAAAGCAATTCCAGGAACAGCGGCAGGAACAGTCTGTTTAAGCACTTGGACGGTCCTTTCAGCAACTTCTTCAACAGAAGCCTTGCGCGCATCCTTTCCATCAATCACCATATTAGGCTTTAAAATCATCCCCTCCAAAAGAACACGAGCTTCAAACAATTCTTTAAAGACAGTCTGTAAAACAGCTTTTGTCACCTCAAAACAACGCGCAATGGAATGCCCACACGATGATCCATCCATCAACACTTCCGGCTCAACAATCGGCACAATATTGAACTCCTGACACAAGGCAGCATAGCGTGCAAGAGCTTGTGCATTTTGTCTTATGGCTCCTCTTGTTGGCAAAGTGTGTTCATTAATAGCAATTACCGCACGCCATTTAGCAAAACGTGCGCCCAAAGCATAATAGTCTTTTAGCCGCTCACGAAGACCATCCAACCCTTCAGTAATTGTCTCTTGAGGAAAAGCGGATAAAGGTTTTGCACCGGTATCAACTTTAATCCCTGGCAAAGCGCCTGCATCCCGAATAAGATCCGTCAACATTTTCCCAGTTGATGCTTTTTGCCGAATGGTTTCATCAAATAAAATAACCCCAGAGATAGCGCCTTCCATTGCTTCTTTTGTACTAAAAAGCATTTCACGATAAGCACGGCGCCTATCTTCATTGGATTCAACACCAATACTTTCAAAACGCTTTCCAATGGTTGCCGTACTTTCATCTGCCGCCAAAATACCTTTACCCGCATGCACCAAAGCAAGTGCAATATCTTCAAGCCGTTCATTCATAAAAAATTCCTCTTTATTTTGTCTCAAAATTTCATTTTGTCTTAAAACTTCTAAAAATATTTTTTTAATTTCTAAAAATGCGCAACACTATCAAAACACCCTTAAACGACCGTATAGTTTTTCTTTAACCTTCTCTTCAAAGAAACCCTTTAAGCCTGCATAAGGGCAAGAATGCCAGGCAGAACCTTACCTTCCATCCATTCCAAAAAAGCTCCTCCAGCAGTCGAGAGATAAGTAAAATCATTGGCAACACCAGCATGATTAAGAGCAAAAACTGTATCGCCCCCTCCCGCAATTGAAACCAACTTTCCTGTCAAACTACGTTCTGCCGCATGGCGTGCAACGGCAATGGTTCCCTTGTCAAAAGGAGACATCTCAAAAACACCAAGGGGTCCATTCCACACAAGAGTAGCAGCTTCATCTATCGCAGCATTGATATGCGCAATAGAGCGCGTCCCAATATCCAATATCATGCCATCTTGTGGAATATCCTCAATGTCATAAAGACGATGCGGTGCATCTTTTTCAAAACGAAATCCAACGACAGCATCTACGGGGAGCAAAAGCGTACATTGACACTCTTGCGCTTTTTTAATAATTTTTTTTACCGTCTCCATCAATGCATGTTCACACAGTGACTTCCCAACAGACACACCTTGCGCTGCTAAAAAACTGTTAGCCATCCCCCCACCAATAATCAAAGAGTCAACTTTTTCCACCAAATGATTGAGCACAAAAAGCTTGCTGGAAACTTTCGCTCCTCCCACAATGGCAACCACAGGACGTGCTGGATTGCCAAGTCCTTTTTCTAATGCCTGCAATTCACCTTGCAAAGAGCGCCCTGCATAAGAAGGCAACAAATGCGTTATTCCCTCCACCGAAGCATGGGCACGATGAGAAACTGAAAAAGCATCATTAACATAGAGATCCCCATTATGAGCCAAAGCTTCCGCAAAAGAACAATCATTCTTTTCTTCACCAGCATAAAAACGAACATTTTCAAGCAATAAAACACCACCATTTTGTAATGACTCAACCGCAACCTGCACCGCCGAACCGATACAGTCAGGAGCAAAAGCAACCGGCTGATTAATGATCTTTTCCAGCACTTGCACAACAGGACGGAGTGAAAACTCTTGCTCTACCTTTCCTTTGGGGCGACCACAATGAGAAAGCAGAATAAGTTTAGCACCACGCTTTTGTAGCTCAATGATTGTTTCTTTATGTCGCTCTAAGCGCATCGTATCACAGACCTTGCCTTGCGCCATTGGCACATTAAAATCCACCCGCACAAGAACACGTTTGCCCAAAACATCAACATCATCAAGTGTACGAAACACCATCACTGCTTCCTCTTCACTTTCGATTGTTTCAAATAAAAACGCATCCAACAACCCTGCCCACTTTTCTTTCCACTTATCCCCCTCTTTGCTTTTACAAGAGATCTACGACAGCCTATCTCTCATCCTCTGCTTGAAAAGCCAAAGCTTCATCGTCAAATGTACAAAAGCCCACCATTGCTCTTAATCTTCATATCCCATTGTGGCAAACAAATTGTGGCAAACAAATGCATTGGCTCAACTTTATCTCTATTAAAGCTTGCCTTTTCTTTCTAGGCAAAAGAGTTTACATCTCCTGTTTTCTGACGTTTTCTCAAAGGGTATCTCGTTCAGATCTTACTTTTTCAAAGTTTACTCTTTCATGCAGCTTTTAAAAGCACGTATTGACACAGTATTAAAACAAAACACATCATCAATTTTTCAATAGTCTCTTCTCTCTAGCGTATGAGAACAACAGCCTCTATATGTTTTCTCAAAATCGTACAAAAATGAGGCTTTTCCCTATAAAAAGAGGACCATGAGGTCCTCTTATATTGTCTTAGCAAAAGCCACAGCCGTATCACTCATACGGTTAGAAAAGCCCCATTCATTATCATACCAAACTAGAACGCGACAGAGCTTACCATCAATCACTTTTGTTTGATCATTGTGGAAAATAGCTGAATGAGGATTATGATTAAAATCACAACTCACGAGTTTTTCTTCTGTAGTGTCCAAAACGCCCTTCAAAGAACCTTGTGCAGCAGCAGCAATAGCTGTATTAATTTCTTCAATTGTTGTGGAACGCTTAGCGATAAATGTCAAATCAACTACAGAAACATTAGGGGTCGGAACACGAATCGATACACCATCAAGCAATCCCTTTAATTCTGGTAAGACCAATCCCACAGCTTTTGCCGCTCCTGTTGAAGTAGGAATCATAGAAAGGGCTGCTGCACGTGCACGATAAAGGTCACGATGCATTGTATCCAACACAGGTTGATCACCCGTATAAGAATGGATTGTTGTCATGAAGCCCTTTTCAATACCCACCGTGTTGTGCAAAACTTGTGCTACAGGCGCCAAACAATTGGTTGTACAAGAAGCATTTGAAACAACGCGATGCTCGCTGCTTAAAGATTGATGATTAACTCCATAGACGACCGTAAGATCTGCTCCTTCAGAAGGCGCAGAAACAAGAACACGCTTTGCCCCCGCATCCAAATGAGCACTTGCTTTATCACGCGCAGTAAAAATGCCCGTACATTCCAAAGCAATATCGATATCCAAATCTTTCCAAGGCAATAGAGCAGGATCGCGCTCTGCGCATACCTTTATTAAACCACCCCCCACGTCAATGGCATCCTCTACCACCTTAACGGTCCCAGGGAAACGCCCATGAACTGAATCATAGCGCAACAAATGGGCATTTGTTTCCACCGATCCCAAATCATTAATTGCGACCACTTCAATATCTTTCCGTTCACTTTCCACAAGTGCACGTAAAATATTGCGACCAATACGACCAAACCCATTAATTGCAACACGAACTGTCATTTCACATGTTTCCTCATCAATTTTTTAAGCACAACATTTAAAAAACAATAAATGGGTATTTCACCAATCCAAAATCATTAATTCCCACAATGTCAATATCTTGATCACTCACCCACTTATCCACAATAATGCACAAGATCATCCACAAAACTGCACAGAATATGATGCCCTAAAACCACCCCATTCATGACAACACAAACCGTCATTTTGTCTTTTCTTCTTTGATCTTTCCAAGTTCTTTTTCAACAGTGGCGACCACATTCTCACAAGTAATACCGAAATGTGCATAAAGGGCATCAATTGTTCCACTTGCCCCAAAGCCCTCCATACCGATAAACACACCATCACAGCCAATAAAACGGTCCCACCCTTGGGCGACGGCAGCTTCAATGGCAATTTTAATCGGTGCATCTCCAATGAGAGCACGCTGATAAGAGAGAGACTGTTGAGAAAAGAGTTCAAAACAAGGCACAGAAACCACACGCGTTGGGATGCCTTTTTCTTCTAAGACTTCATGTGCTTTTACTGCAATTTGCAATTCTGAACCAGAAGCAAACAGCGTCACTTGAGCATCATCGCTAGCTGTTAGAAATTCATAAGCACCAAGCATACAAAGATTTTCTTCTTCATACTCTTGACGCAAAAGCGGTAGATTTTGTCGACTCAAGGCCAAGGTAGAAGGCGTCCCGCGTGCTTTCAGAGCCAATTGCCAACATTCCACTGTCTCCATAGCATCAGCAGGGCGGAACACAAGATGATTAGGCATTGCGCGCAGGCAAGCTAAATGCTCCACGGGTTGATGCGTCGGCCCATCCTCACCAAGACCGATAGAATCATGAGTCATGACATAAATCACCCGCAACCCCATGAGAGAAGACAAACGCATAGCTGGACGCATATAATCAGAAAAGCATAAAAAGGTTCCCCCATAAGGAATAAAGCCGCCATAAAGGGCAAGACCATTCATCACAGCTCCCATTGCATGTTCGCGAATTCCATAATGCAGATAGCGCCCTGAAAAATCTTCAGCAGAGATACTTTTCATCTGGCTGCTTTTGGTATTATTAGATCCGGTTAGATCAGCCGAACCACCAATGGTCTCAGTAACGACTCCATTGATAACTTCAAGAGCCATTTCCGAAGCTTTACGCGTAGCAACAACGGGGCACTCTTCAACGAGTTTCTGTTTATAAGTATCAATAGCGCCATCAAATCCACCCACGAGATCGCCCCGCATCAATCTTTCAAACTCCACACGCTCTGAGACAGGAAGATCAGCAAATTTTGCTTCCCACTTTTGCCGCCTTTTAGCAGCATTAAGCCCTGCCAAGCGCCAATTATCCAGAATATCAGCTGGAATAACGAAAGGCTCAGCATCCCACCCTAAAGCGATACGGGTTTCAGCGATTTCTCGTGCGCCTAAAGGGGCTCCATGAACTTTATTGGTACCCGCTTTATTTGGCGCTCCAAAACCAATTGTTGTTTTACAAGCGATCAAAGTTGGTTTATCAGAATTTTGTGCCGCCTCAATAGCCCGTGCAATTGCTGCTTGATCATGCCCATTGACTTTATGTGTCTCCCAACCAGATGCTTTAAAACGCGCAATCTGATCAGTACTGTCAGCAAGGGAAATCTCTCCATCGATAGAAATATTATTATCGTCCCACAACACAATAAGCTTATTGAGTTTCAAATGACCAGCAAGAGAAATCGCTTCTTGAGATATCCCTTCCATAAGGCACCCATCGCCCACCAACGCGTAAGTGTAATGGTTGATAAGATCGCCAAAACGGGCATTTTGCAAACGCTCCCCAAGAGCCATTCCCACGGCATTTGCCAACCCTTGTCCAAGAGGACCAGTGGTTGTTTCGATTCCTGCCACATGCCCATATTCTGGATGCCCAGCAAGCTTTGCCCCTAATTGGCGAAAGTTTTTAAGATCTTCAATGCCAATATCTTCATAACCAGAAAGATACAAGAGAGCATAAAGCAACATAGACCCATGCCCCGCCGATAATACAAAACGATCACGGTTAGGCCAACGAGGTTTTTTGGGGTCATGAGCAAGAAATTGTGTATAAAGAGCCGTAGCAATATCGGCTGCTCCCATTGGCAAGCCTGGATGACCAGAATTTGCTTTTTCAATCGCATCAATAGCAAGAAAACGGATAGCATTGGCCATCTGATTCTGTTGGTGGGTGTTTGTCATGAATAATCGACCATTTCGTTAAATACGTTATTCTGTTGCTTTTTCCGTATTCTCTTAAAATTCTCAAGAAATACTATTTTCTAACCATTAGCGTGAGACTTTTTGCCACCACTTCAATAGCATTAATAACATTCCCCTCACGCGTCCTGTATATCCATGTCATTTATGCCAATACGCACAAAAAATCCAGCTTTTAATTTATATCTCACCCCTGCTTTGCTTGCTAAAATATCCTACATACTTAAAAATAAAATGCACACAACACAAGAGTGAAAGTGATTCGTTTTTGCATAACACATTGATAAAGGATATAATTACCCAAAGGATAAAAGCAATGAACCAAGAGACTACAGTTCTACAAGATGCTCTAGAGCACCTAGAAAAGGCACTTAGAACTTTAGAGATCACCATAATAAACCGCAATGCCGTTATTGATAAAAATAACGAATGGGAAGAAGAAATCCAACGAATGAATGCTGACCGCAGCCATCTTGCCCAAGCGCTTGACAAAGCTGAAGCCCAAATTGAACGCTTAGAGTCCGTAAACAAAGAAGTTTCCAAACGTCTTATTAAAGCAATGGAAACAATTCGTGTCGTCATTGATAGATAAAGGTTTGAATGTATGGAAACTGTTTCCGTTACCATTGATGGTAAAATTTATCGCATGGCTTGTGATAAAGGACAAGAACGTCGTCTTATTGCGCTTGCTGCTCAATTGGATCAATATATCACACATTTAAAGAACAATTTTGGTGAAATTGGCGACCATCGTTTATCGGTTATGGCGGGCATAATGATTATCGATGAAATGGAAGAAATAAAACGAGAAAATAAAAAATTACAAGAAGACTACAATGCTCTTTTACGACTCCACAACGAAAGAGACCGCACCATGGGGAAAATTATGCGTGACACCACACAACGCATTGAAAACCTCACCAACCAATTGCTCAAAGATGATCAAAACAGTACAAACATTCAAGAACAGGAACAGGAAGATTTCTAAAAGCACATTAGCGTGTAATAAACCAGAAATTTGAATTTCCGCCCACACCTCACAGGATAAAAATTCTTAAACCCACACCAATCTGTAAATAGTCCGGTTTTTTATAGAGAGGATTCCAGCTACTCACGACGTATGGGATTCACTTAAACCTCAACAAGAAAGCCCGACCCTGCATATTTCACCTCCGCACAAACACTTCCTATATCAAGAAGGCAACCTTATATCACCACATTTCAAATGAGATGTCTTTTAACAGCGCATCAAGATAACAAAACCAAAATCCAAAACCAACATCATTGTAAAAAAAATCACATAAATGACAACAGCAACAAACAAATAAAGCATCCTCCAAGAAAAAGAACTATATTCATGTTCCCTATGAATGCATACTAAAAGTCCTTGCCCCCCTAGATAATATCAAGCAGATTTAAGATATATTAAAAAATAACCTTATCTATTATACCGTAAAACACCGCCATTTAATAATATAAGCACCATGGAATCTTGGCACCTGAAATATCCATTAGAGGGAACCCACCGAGAAGAGCCGTATCGTTTATAAACCAGCGTGAACTTTAGTATTTTCATCCTTTAGAGCAGGAAAAAAGCCAAACCCGAAGAGTATGTTAATCTCATACAACTTCAAACATCATAAATAACAATAATAGCTCTTGAAAACATTCCCTACCGCCATCTTTATCCTTATACTCTCTCCTCAGCTCTCAAAACGCCGTGCTTAATAAAAGAAAGAGCAAACCGGTACCATCATTATGAACACCCCCAATATTGCGCCCCCTTGGCTCGTAAAACGATTCATAAGAGGGGCACCTTTCTTGTACAGTTTTTTACCCATACCCCCACACCCGCTTGTAAGCAAATAGTCATGATTGACAAAACATGCACAAATTTAAAATAAGACAATCTTACGGTATTCAGAATTTTGATAGAATATAAAGAACGCTATATTATCATTATAAATCAATATGCTTTAAATGTGCCGACAAAGCATATTTTTAAAAACACATTCACCCATCATTTTCTTCATGACATACCAGCATGATTTTTTAGGCACATAACTTTAATTTTATTCAATTCTGTTTGCAAAAGTTTAAAATGAGAAAAATTTCAAGGCTCTCCTTCAAAAAGCAAAAGAATGAACTCTCATTATCAATGAACATCTTGCTCGTATAAACATCAATAAAAAATCCCCAATATGCCTCAATGAAATAAAAGGGGCTCTCTCATTAAATGCCCTACCGCAAAAGCAGCTTCCTCAGAACTAAAACAAAAATCAACAGACAACATCACCGCCTCTGCTTTCATCACCAAACTGGACGACCTAACGCAACACCTTGCTATCTTACGATGAAAAATAAAAGAATAATGGATCTATGGAGGCATTCACAAGAAGCGCACACCCGTTGTTTTAAAGCCTGTTCAAAGGTGCATTGAAAAAACACCATGCGTAAATGGCTCAAATCCCTTTCGTTCCATCTTGAGAGACAGAAGCAATACGCAAGAGATTT
>NZ_JBHIOO010000005.1:65190-80633 GCF_042195585.1 Bartonella sp. AS69XJJH
GTGCATCTTGCGTGACCACACAATGAAGCCCCCAGACTAAAGCCAAACGCCGCGCTGTCTCCACAATGGGAGATAAAACAATCAAAGCCTGTTCAAAGGTGCATGAAAAAACACCATGCGTAAATGGCTCAAATCCCTTTCGTTCCATCTTGAGAGACAGAAGCAATACGCAAGAGATTTGTCGCACCGGGCGTTCCAAGGGGAACGCCAGCTGTCACAAGAAAGCGATCGCCCCCTTTACAAAAGCCTTCCTGAAATGCAATGGCTGCTGCACGATCAACCATATCCTCTAAACTCCGTGCATCTTGCGTGACCACACAATGAAGCCCCCAGACTAAAGCCAAACGCCGCGCTGTCTCCACAATGGGAGATAAAGCAATAATCGGTCTATTGGGACGTTCACGAGAAGCGCGCACACCCGTTGTTCCTGAAGCCGTATAGGCAACAATAGCTGCTAGCGCAAGTGTTTCAGCAATCTGACGCGCAGCAAGAGAAATCGCATCCGTTCCTGTTGATTCTGGTGCTGGATGCTGTGCCCCAACCTGAGCGGCATAAGTATGATCTTGTTCGATTTGCCGCGCGATTCGATCCATCATAAGCACGGCTTCTTCCGGATAACGACCAGAAGCAGATTCAGCAGACAACATCACCGCATCTGTTCCTGCATAAACTGCTGTAGCAACATCCGACACTTCTGCGCGTGTTGGAACAGAAGATGAGATCATTGATTCGAGCATTTGTGTTGCCACCACAACAGGCTTTCCTGCTAAACGACAAGCTTTTATGAGCTCCATCTGAAGTGCAGGAACCCTTTCCAAAGGCATTTCCACTCCGAGATCACCCCGTGCAATCATAATACCATCGGATACATCAATAATTTTCTCTATATGCTCCAAGGCTTGAGGCTTTTCGATTTTTGCCATCAAAGACACCTTGCTTTTCGTCAACCGACGCACCGCTATAATATCTTCTGGACGTTGAATAAAAGAAAGAGCAACCCAATCAACAGGCTGCTGTAAAAGAGCCTGAAGATCCTCCTTATCTTTTAACGTCATCGAATCAAAAGGCAAAATTGTATCGGGAAAACTGACACCCTTTCGATCAGAAATACGGGTTCCAGCAATCACGCGACACTGTATAGAATGACCATCACAAACTTGCGCACGCAGTTCCAGTTTTCCATCATCAATCAACAAGCGATCCCCTGGTTTAACAGCCGAAAATACATCCTCATGAGGGAAAAAAACACGCTGTGCATCACCAAGGACATCGCGATTATCTAACGTAAAGCTTTGCCCAACACGCAAATCTTCTTGACCCTTAGTAAAGCGCCCCACACGCAGTTTTGGTCCCTGAAGATCCACTAAAATACCAATGGGTCGCCGAACTGTTTTTTCCACTTCTCGTATAGACTTGACCAAATCACCCATCATATCACGATCAGTATGGCTCATATTAAGACGAAAAACGTCTGCCCCTGCCCTAAAAAGCTTCTCAATCATTTCACTCGAAAAAGAAGAAGGGCCAAGAGTCGCAATAATTTTTACTTTACGTGCACGTTTCACGGCGGAGAATTTCCTGAAAGAGAAGGGACAACAGAATTGTTTAACAAAGACTCATCCGTCAACTGTACCATCCAACTGGTTTGATTTCCGGTATCGATTTCTTTAAATTCAGCCTTTTGATATCCTCGAGGGAAACAATCATGAACCCCTTGAATGGTAAATTGGCTATCTTGCACACACATGGTTACAGAGCCTGCCCAATTCCCTTTTTTTTGTGCCCCTTCCGCATAAAAATAATAAAACCGTGAAGCAAGAGGCCCCTCAATTAAAGTTTTACACTCCGTCACGGGTACCGTCCACCAGCCTTCGCTCACCCACCCTGAAAATGTACGATATCCAAGAGCAACCCCTACAGACTGTTGGGTTGTATTACAAACCCTAAAGTCAGCTTTTGCAAAAACAACAAGGGGAAACAAGAGCAAAATGCTCAAAAGAAAAACCTTTAATCCTTTTTGAAACACCCAATATCGTTTTTTTAAAATCACAAAACTTCCTCTATAATGTCAAATTCTCAAAACAAATTACACACTTCTTTTTCAAAAGCTTTTCAAGTCTAAAACATATATTTTTACATTTTTCTTTTTATAGCCCTTTTATCAATGCATATATCTTAAAAATTTTACAAAATATTTAAAGTCAATTTGTAAAAAAGCTGTGTAGCTTGATTTACTTTTTGTTTTTCAAGCTTTTTCAACATAAATTCGTCGTCGAAAAACAACTTAGAATATATAACTTGGAGAAAAATACAATGAACGATACAGTAACCGATCAAACACACGCTATATCCGTAAACCAATTACGCTCTTTTATCGAACGTATTGAACGACTAGAAGAAGAGAAAAAAACTATTTCTGATGATATTAAAGACGTTTACACTGAACTTAAAGGCTCTGGTTTTGATAGTAAAGCCGTTCGCAGCATTATAAGGTTGCGTAAAAAAGAAGAGCATGAAAGAATGGAAGAAGAAGCCATCATTGAGCTTTATAAAAATGCGCTTGGTATGAATTAACGACATTGATAACATTTGATTTTTTAAGAAAAGAAAACGCAAAAAAACAAATGAATGTATAAAAATTTCACCCAACAATAAGCAGTTTGTGTAACTTGTAACGAGACTATCGGTCACAGAATACACAATATTGCAACAGCCCTCACATTTAAAAGGATTTATACAGAAAATTTTTATTCTTGTTCTTCAATTATTTTTATCCACACAAACCCTCACTTGTACGCCAATCCAGTTTGTGATGTGCAAGAGAGGTGATTTTTATGATTAAACATCAATAAATTTGAAGTGAGAAAGTCTTCCGATATTGAGAACTCTCTTCAAATTGAAAAAAATGAATGATGATGATAAATCAATTTATTATCTACGAAAATAAACATATGAAAGTGGTCAGCAGTTGAAATCCGCTAAACGAGAGTCTGAACTGTTTACAAACGAAGAAATGGAGATCTTCGTCTTTTAGGATAGGCAGAAATTCAGCATATTTACACATTTGATAAAAGACCCTTGATAGAACTTTAAATAGAACTTTATTCGAACTTATTGACAGAATCGTACAGATCATTGATTCGAGAGGTTAGAATGTGGTCTCTCCATTTCCCAGAAATCATCAAATAGTCTTTGGCATAGCCTTCTTGTTCAAAATGAAGGCGTTTTAATAAACGTTCGCTTTTTATGTTCTCAGGTCTATAATTTGCCATCACTCTATGCAGATGATAAACATGAAAGATATGGCGTATTAGCGCCGATAAACTCTCAAACATGAGACCTTTGCCTTGTTGTTTTTCATCAAGAGAAAAACCAAAATGACAGGCTTGAAAAACACCCCGAACCACATTTGTAAAGTTGACAATACCGATAATTGTGTTTTCATTTTTTAATCGTAGGGCATATCGATATGCTTGTCCTTGTGCACTTTCATAAGCAAATGCACTGGCTCGTGTTTCCCAAGCTGTTAGGCTGTGATACCCATCAGATCTTAACGGTTCAAAAGGACGCAGGTGATTCGCATTACGGAGGTAATAAGAAGACAGTTCAGCAGCATCTTCTAAACCGATCAATGTGGAAATTGTGCGCTGTGTTTTAATTGCCATCATTTTCTCCTCCTAGAAATGTCACAATAACACGTTGATTTATCCTAACAAATCATCACTTTTAAACTTAAATCATAATGTCGAATACAATAAGCTTTCCTCATCACAACACCTCTCACGTTAGAATCAATGAGGATCATTTGCTTTTCCGTCATAAGCGGGGGTGGTATGTTTAAAGCATAAGGTAAAGACAAGGGAATGTTTTTTACGAATGCTCTCAAATTTCAAGGAGCGCTGTAACAACATTGGGGACTGACAATGTGTGTAATGGAACTAGCATACTTCCATATACAAAATTTCGAAAAAACTCACAGCAAAGATAGTTTTGTTTCTTTGCCTTGTAAGCTCAGAGCATGCTTGTTTTGCGCTATCATATCACTATAGCTGCCCGCATACAAAACCCAATGACCATCACCTTGAAAAGCTATATATTACAGTGCGATTTAAAAAGTTTCTGCCATGACTCATCAACAACACTGTTCGCGCAAAATCCGCCATAAGATCTCGTAACAAATCCCAAAAAACGTGATAATGCAATATAAATCTCTTAAAATGTTTTAGATATTACTGTGAACACGCTTCCATTTCTTCGCGTAAAATTTCAAGTTCTAACCATTCTTCTTCTTTTTGTGTGCAAGTATTTTTCTTTTTTTCCAACGCTGTTGATAAACGCTCAAAACGCTCTTTATCACTGCGATAAAGGGCTGGATCAGAGAGCTCTTGTTCAATTTTTTTGATTTCATTTTGCAAAACAGCAATTTCTTCAGGCAATCTTTCCAATGCATAAACCTGCTTATAAGACAATTTACCTTGTGTTTTTTTCTCCCGCACGATCAAGCTATGATCTGTTGATGAATCCCGCTTTGAAAACTCTCCCGCATGAGATTTTGAAGGTGCTTTACGCTGCGATAATTCTGTTTTTTTGCGTTGTAAACTCAGAGCATGCTGGTTTTGCGCCATCATATCACTATAGCCGCCCGCATACAAAACCCACTGACCATCACCTTGAGGTGCCAACATATGCGTTACAGTACGATCTAAAAAGTCTCTGTCATGGCTGACCAACAATACTGTTCCCGCAAAATCAGCAATAAATTCTTGCAACAAATCCAAAGTTTCCATATCCAAATCATTGGTCGGTTCATCAAGAATCAAAAAGTTTGCAGGACGTGAAAGAAGTCGTGCAAGCATGAGGCGTGCTCTTTCTCCCCCGGAAAATTCTTTAAGAGGAGTGCGTGCTTGTTCAGGCGAAAATAAAAAGTCTTTCATATAAGAAACGACATGCCGCTCTTGTCCATTGATCACAAGAGTATCACCTCTTCCTCCCGTTAAATAATGCGCTAAAGTTTCTTCTTCATTTAAAATACGTTGCTGATCAAGCAATGCCATAGAGAGGTTATAGCCATGCCTCACCGTTCCACTATCCACGGCTTCTTGCCCAATTAATGCAGAAAGGAGCGTTGTCTTTCCGATACCATTGGGTCCTACCAAACCGATCCGATCACCACGCTGAATGCGCAAAGAGAAATCTTTCACAATAATGCGATCACCATAGGATTTTGAAATTTTCTTTGCTTCCAGCACCAATTGCCCAGAATCATGACTTTTCGCTGCTGTCAAAAGTGCATTTCCCGGCTGCCCTTTATAGGTTTGATGACGCTGTCTTAAGTTTTTTAATTCACCTAAGCGCCGTACATTACGCTTACGCCGTGCACTCACACCATAACGCAACCATTGCTCTTCACGAGCAATTTGGCGCCCCAATTTATGCTGTTCGATGGCTTCTTCTTCCAACGCTTTATCACGCCAATTTTCAAACTCAGAAAAACGCTTTTCCAGTCTTTTGGTTGTGCCACGATCAAGCCATACCGTTGACCGCGTAACATTTTCTAAAAATCGCCGATCATGGGAAATCACCACCATCGCTGAACGCAAAGACGATAAAACAGCTTCCAGCCATTCAATGGTTGGTAAATCAAGATGATTGGTTGGTTCATCTAAGAACAAAATATCGGGTTTTGCAGCAATAGCCCGTAACAATGAAACACGTCGCTTTTCGCCTCCCGAAAGCGTTTCCACTTTTTCCGCCCCCGAAAAACCTAAATTTGTGCGAAGTGTATTGATCCACTGGACATCAGATGTACCGTCCAGCCCCGCTTCCATATAAGCGTTAATATCTTCAAATCCTGAACAATCCGGATTTTGTGAGACATAACGGAGCGTCACTCGCGGGTGGCGAAAAATTTCGCCACCATGAGGCTCTAATATTCCTGCGGCAATTTTTAACAGGGTTGATTTTCCACAACCATTACGGCCAACCAGCGCAATACGCGCCCCCTGCTCAACCGATAAACAAGCTTGATTGAGCAAAGGCGTTTTTCCAAAATTTAAGAAAATGCGGTCGAGCCGCAGAAGCGGCACCGCCATTAACGAACGCGGCGCGGACAAGGTGCTTTATACATCACCCCTCTTGCATCACGGTAAGCACACAATTGCCGTACAGGAACTCTCTGTCCACAAGGCGCTTGGTAAACATGCCCTCTACGACCACGATACGTGCACAATTGTGATGCCTGTCTTTGTTGTTTTCTTTGATTTGCAGCCGCACCTGTTACTGTTCCAGCCAAAGCACCAAATGCTGCACCGGTAAGTGCTGCTCCAGGAGTACTTCCAGCAATAGCAGTTCCAGCCAAAGCACCGATTGCTGCTCCTCCTACGCCATAACGTGCAACGCGTTCATCGTTTGTAGTACAAGCGACTGAACTGAAACCAATGGCTGAAACAACGGCCACCTTAAAAATTGATTTTAACATATCAAAACCTTTCCTTCTCAAGATCAATACATAATATATCGTTTATGTCGGCACTTAATCACTAGGCCCCCCCCTGCCTTATTCAAAATATTATTGGAAGAGCTTTACGGAATAGGCACAGACGCTAACAATATAGCTTTTCCAGAACCTAAATGGCAAGAAAAGGTTCCACAAATACGGTTAGAAAGTGTTAAAGAAGAGCCAAATGACACATTTTTGTCACAAATTGGCCATTTTACCCCTTTAAGAGTTAACCCTTTTAAATCAGAAAAACCGATAATACTAAACAAACATCCCTTAGGCAAATCATACGAACGAGGTTTTGATAAAACCGGCCAACCTTCTTCCAAACCGCTTGTCAAAAACACTGAAACGCCCCTTTCAGCCATCATTAACGCTTGCGTCATATGAGAAAGGCTATGATCACTTCGCTCACCTCCCAAAGCACCGCACAAAATAAGCTTTTTTGCGCCATTTTGCAGCGCTCTTTCACAAGCCAGAGCACTATCTGTCATATCTTTATCAGAGGGAAAAACTTCACGCGGAACATGACTATATTTGCGTATTAAATTCTCATCTGACGAATCAAAGTCCCCTAACCACAACTCAGGCGACACATCAAGCGCTGCCGCATGACGCATACCACCATCAGCAGCAATCACCCGACTGTTTTGAATTTGATTAAGCAAACGATCAGTGATACGAACATCTCCATTTAATAATATCGTAAATGTTGTCATGCCATACTTTGCCTTTCACAAAATTTCCTTTACAGTGCATCCTTTTATCAGTGAGAGTCATTTTTTATAAACAAAAAGCGTGATATAGCCCAACGAATCCTTATCCCTAATGTCTTTCTTAAAGAAACATACGATACAAAGATACAAATGCAATTTGCCAAATTACTCCGCAGAAATAATGTGCACCATGGTCCAACGCACCCCATTTTTCAACGCAATTTTCTTTTTCACTCGTGCCTGTATAAAGCAACTTTCATAAGTTTAACGCTTCTCCTTTCGGCTTGTCATACACCCCTTTCTCAAAATGATAGACTTTCTTCCACTTCTTCTAAAACGATCAAACATACCAACAATCACAATATTTATGTCACATTAAGCGCTCTGCAACACCCACGTATTTTGCAAATGTATGGCGGCGCTTATTATAATGCAAAACTTGAACACCTTTTAGCAAAGATTGTCCGTAAACTGACAGTTGCATCCCATAGTTCTCATCAAAGCTATTCTGTAACCATTTTAAACTCAGAAAGTGTTAACGCATTTGCGCTCCCCAATGGCGCAATCTACATCACTCGTGGTATGCTGGCATTAGCCAATGATTCTTCAGAAGTTGCAGCCATTTTAGCCCACGAGATAGCACATATTAGAGCCAATCATGGCATTTTACGCCTGCAAAAAGAAGCCCAATTAAAGATGGCAAATCACGTATCTTCACATCTTCTTTCTTCTATTGGCAAAAAACTTCATACCCCTACGCAAAATAAGCAACAACTCGCACAATTTTCCCGCAATCAAGAGCTGGAAGCTGATTCCCTTGCACTAGAAATGCTCCAACAAGCAGGATATGATCCATTTGCTTCACCGCGCTTTCTTCAAACAATGGAAGCCTATAGTGCTTTGCGTAATATCTCCGGCACCCAAAATGCCTCTCTAGATTTTCTAGCTTCTCACCCAACCACCCCTCAACGCATTCGGCTTGCGATAGAAAAAGCGCGTAAAATCAGTAAAGGGAATAGTAAAACAACCGATCGCGATTTTTTTCTCAAAAGCATTGATGGTATGATTTTTGGAGGAGGATTTTATACAGGTTTTGTACGGGGCAACCAATTTATTCACCCACAGTTGCGCATAACTTTTTCTGTTCCAAACAATTTTACAATAGAATATTCAGCACACACTGTTTGGGCCAGTGGACCAAATAAAATTGCGATTCGTTTTGATGCTCTTCCGCATCCTGCTGGAATATCTGCGAGTGATTATTTGAAAAGCGGCTGGATTATCGGGCTAGACCAATCATCTATCCGCCCCATTACAATTCAAGGGCTCCCCAGTCAAGAGTTTACGCATCAAGGATTTCAAAGCCAAAATTTACTTGGAGCACGAGCCCATGCTACCAATGAGCAATGGCAATTTGATGTGGTTGTCATTCCATTCAACAACCACATCTTTCGTTTTTTGACAGCCGCCCCACATAATTCTCAAAATTTTGCAGAAGTTGCCCAAAAAACGCTACAAAGCTTTCATTCTCTTTCATCTTCACAATTAAAAAAACTGAAGCCCTTAAAAATCCGTATTGTCCGCGTTAAACAAGGAGAAAACATTGCAAATCTTGCAGATAAAATGCAATACACACCATATAAAGAAAAACTCTTTCGCATCCTCAACGCCCTCTCACCAACGCAAACTTTACCCGCAGGTACAAAAGTGAAAATTATTACAGAATAAGCCTTTTTCTCATCTGCTATAGTTTTGATTCTTTTCTATCTGTATCACGCCCCCCTTAAAACATATTCGCAAATGAAATGAAAAGGGACTCTTTAAAAACCAATTTCATCATGTTTTCATAGGCTTCCGTTTGATACATATTTCCTACCAACCAACATTCACCTCTATCTTCCTCTGCTTATCAGTAGCACCAAACACATCCCCAAGGAGGCATATTCCTAAACAAATCTGGCCATTCCCTAAAACTGACTTCATCACATTCTCATATGCCCCCACTTATACGTTCTCTTTCCTCCCCCCCCCCAAAGCCTTTCACTGCTTATATATCGTAAGCGTCTTCTGAATGAACGGTAAGGAGAGCAGAACGCAATTTTTGCAAAGCTCTAGCTTCAATTTGACGCACGCGCTCTTTCGAGATTCCTAACTTTTCACCCAAAACTTCGAGAGTCGCACCCTCTTCATTTAAGCGACGAAAGCGAATAATTTCCAACTCCCGTTCATTGAGAATTTGCAAAGCATCGTAAAGCCACTGTGTACGCCTTTGACCATCAATGACTTGCTCAATTAAAGCATCAGGAAGAGGACTATCATCCACCAAAACATCCATCTTAGCAATGGGATTATCACTGTTCTCAGAAACAGAAACACTCAAGGAATTATCAGAACTGGAAAAACGAAAATCCATCGTTTCAACATCGCGCACAGAAACGCCAAGCTTTTCAGCGATTGTGCGAAAAATATCCTGTTTTGACAAAGCACTATCATCTTGTATCAGTTTTGCACGCAAACGCCGAAGATTAAAGAAAAGTGCTTTTTGCGAAGAACTCGTTCCCCCTCGAACAATTGACCAATTTCGCAAAATATAATCTTGAATAGAAGCGCGTATCCACCACGTTGCATACGTTGAAAAACGTACTTCCCGATCAGGTTCAAAACGCGCAGCTGCTTCCAATAGTCCCACATACCCTTCTTGTACCAAATCCCCCAATGGCATTTTGAAACGTTTAAAGCGATTAGCGATAGCAATCACTAAACGCATATGAGCCGCTGCAATTTGATGCATGGCATCATCATCACGTTTGTCTTTCCACCGCAGAGCCAAATCATGCTCTTTTTGTCGTTCAAGATAAGGTGCTTGCATAGCAGAACGCATCATACTACGTCCTAAGCTTTTGTCTGCATCGCTATAATTTTTGCTGCTTTTATAAACAGCATTTGAAAGATTACCCATAATAACCCCTTGCGATTAAAATTATCAAAATTGATTTGGCAACGACATCATTGTTCTTCTCAAAAAGAACGCAAAAGTTGTTAACTTCTGTACTCACTACTTTAACGTGTAATTTTATAATCGCAATTGTTTTTTTCATTATCATGGTAAAACTTTTTGTCATGAGACACAATTTCACCTGCAAAATGCCTTTACAATATGCCTTTTAGCCTATGAAATATTTGAAAAAACTTTCTCTTCATTTTTCATGACAAAACAGCAAAAAAATAAAATGACCATGCAAAACAAATGCTGTTTTTTGATAACCGATACCGTTTCCTTTTAAACTGAAGAATTTATTTATGCTTTCAGCTTTACATTACAACTAATAAGTGTAATTTGCAAATATAAAGCACTAAAACTGAATGAAAACTGAATAAAAAAAGAATCATCCAAGTTTTAAAGGTGCAAAAAGAAACATCAAAAAACGACAAGAGTGATTGAAGCAAACGCAACAAACGTGTTAAAGAAAGAGAACCATTATGAAATTGTCGCAAAAAACTTTTGACCAATTTCGCACTGAGAAAGAAAATGATCATGGATAGCAAGATTGTTCAACAGAATGAGATTCTTCAAGATGATATTCTCATTGAAAAACATGGAAGGGGTAAATTTGAAGGTTTTCGTTTTTATGCCAACAAAAACAGTACCGATCAAATAGCTGACAAGCAAATTTCAACAGAGAATGAAAATTTGATTCTTGCTTTTTCCAAACGCGCGACACGTTTTTGCGCTTGTGCAAATGGAGATTTTACCCTCAGTTCTGATGGAATTGTGCGCTGGATTGGCCAACCCGTAGGACAACTTGTAGCAACAGAAGATTTTTTCAAACCAAAACTGATTGTCTTAGCAGATGAACAACTCACAGGAGAATCCCGCAATAACGTTGTGAAGCGACTAGAACGCTTTGTCACCTTTCATTTTGAAACGACTTTAAAACCTCTATTTGATTTGCGTAATGCTGATAATTTAACGGATTCAACAAACAGTCTTGCTTTACAACTTTTTAACTCTTTAGGGATTTTACCACGCCGCGAAGTCTTAGACGTCGTCAAAAAACTTGCGCAAGAATCACGTGCCGTGCTTCGGCGACTAGGTGTGCGTTTTGGCGCTTTTCACATCTATGTTGCCGGAATGCTTAAACCTGCTCCGGTTCAAGCCATTACCCTCCTGTGGAATCTTCAAAATGCGCAACAAGATCAAACTGGTTTGGGTGAAATTTTGTCAGCATTATCTGCTGGTCGAACCTCTTTGATTGTTGACCCTACCTATAACCGTCAATTTTATCAATTAGCCGGCTACCGAATCTTAGGACAACGTGCTGTACGGATTGATATTTTAGAACGTCTTGCCAATCTCATCCGCCCCGCACTGCATTGGAAACAAGGAAGTGATCCTAAACCCGATGGCGCCTATGATGGAAAAAGTTTTTTTGTGACACCAGCCATGATGTCCATTCTTGGAGCCAATGGAAATGATATGGAAGAAATCCTCAAAGGACTTGGTTATCAATCGTACAGCATAAGCAATACTATTTTTGAACAAAATCTCCTTGCACACCAAGCCTCTTCCCCTGTCAATGGGACAATGCAAGATGTTCCTGCAGCAGAATGCGTTGGCAGTCAATGGCAAGCAATAAGCGATTCAAAAACAACACAAGAAGAAAAAAATACCTCATACCCAAACATTTTATCCTCTGATATTGAACAACATCTCCATAAAACCAATCGTTTACCAGCAGCTGAACCTGTTGGGAATTTTGCCAAATCTCCTCTCCCTACAGAAAAAGATAAGGTTATTTTATTATGGCATTATAGGCATCCATTTCACCAACACGCGCAAAAAAAACGTGATAAATTAGGAAATAAGTGGCAAAATAAATCGACGAACACTGTAAAAAAAGCGGAACACACAAATGAAAAGTCCCCTCAAGAAGCACTATCACAAGCAAAACGCTCTCATAAGTTCCACAAATCCCAAGGAAAACATGCAAATCATAAGCCTTTTCAAAAAGAAAAGCGCCTTAACCCTGATTCACCTTTTGCAAAATTAGCTGTACTACGCGATCAACTCACCAATCATACAAACACGCACACACTTTCCTCTAAAGAGAATTAAAGTAACAAATGGAGTTTGATCTTGACCCACGTAGTGACCGACAACTGCATTCACTGCAAATATACGGATTGCGTTGAAGTCTGCCCTGTTGATTGTTTTTATGAAGGGGAAAACATGCTTGTTATTCACCCCGACGAATGCATCGATTGTGGTGTTTGTGTGCCAGAATGCCCAGCAGAAGCGATTTTACCTGATACAGAACCAGGATTAGAAAAGTGGTTAGAACTTAATCTTCATTATGCAAACAAATGGCCTAATCTAACCACCCGAAAAGATCCTTTTCCTCAAGCAAAAGAAATGGATGGCGTTCCAAATAAATTAGAAAAGTATTTTTCAGAAAATCCAGGAAGTGGTGAAGAGTAATGATACAGTGTACACTCTCCTCCTTCAACGATTGAAAGACTTCCCTTGTAAAAATAAAAAATCCTTAAGCGAAATGATTGATTCTTTGGAAGTTTGATGTTAGTGTTATTTTAACATGATCATCTTTCTAAGTATTTTTCTTTGCTTGTTGTAGTAAAGCGATGTATTTTTTTTGGATTTAAAAGTACTCGGCTTTTATGCTCACTTAATTGGTACAATATACTTGGTTAAAGAAAACTCAACCCTCAGGTTTATAACCTGTTTTCCGATACATTTGTTGATCATAAGGGAGTAAACTAAAATATGGCATCCCAACATGGAACGTCTTCCAAGACCAAAGAATTTGCAACCTCTGAATATATCGTCTACCCTACGCATGGAGTAGGACAAATTATAGCGATTGAAGATCAAGAAGTTGCAGGACATAAATTGAAACTTTTTGTCATTCATTTCGCGAAAGATAAGATGGATGTCAAAGTCCCTATTGCAAAAGCCCTTTCCGTTGGAATGCGTAAATTATCTGCTAGTGATTCTGTCGAACGCGCCTTAAAAGTTTTACACGGAAAGGCCCGCGTTAAACGAACCATGTGGTCACGTCGTGCACAAGAATATGATGCTAAAATCAATTCCGGAGATCTTATTTGTATCGCCGAAGTAGTCCGTGATCTTTTCCGCTCTAATCTACAGCCTGAACAATCGTACTCTGAGCGCCAACTTTATACAGCTGCTCTTGAAAGAATGGCCCGCGAAATTGCGGTTATTAATAGTCTTTCTGAAACAGAAGCTATCAATCTCATAGAGATGCATCTCTCCAACAAACCGGAACGCGAATTTAAAGCTGAGAGAGAAGAAACAGATGAAAACAGTAAAGCTGTCTACGCTGCATAATACACTCTTTCATCATAATGAGATATTTTGATAAAACCAGCTTTTCGCTGGTTTTATTTTTTAACATCCTCTCTGTCCTTAAGGATAAACTTTCTTAAACCAGCGCCAATCTATAAACAATCTAACTTTTCGACAAATTCCTCCTCCTCATTTTCTTGCTTCATAGATAAAAAATTGATTAATCATCATAATCTAGCATTATTCATATTAAATTAGAATCTTGAATATCGTAAGATTTTTCATTTCAAATTTCTCTCATGTTGAATCAATGACAATCACTTGCTTGTCAATCACAAGCGGGGCTGATCTTTGGGTAAAAACTATACAAAAAGAGCGAGAAGTGTCTCAAGCACCAAAAGATATAGCAACATTGGAATCTAGCAAAATGTGTAAGGATGCAGGCTTACTTTTTTATCAAGCATAAAGATCATAGTGCCGTTTATACACTACACCAAGACTTTACCCTTCTACAAAACCATTATAACATTCAAAAACGCCATCATAAAATGGATGCAACAAATATTGAAAAATATTCCTTTTAAAAAACGCGTAACGGTACAACATAAGCATATTTTGTCTTGGGCACTCTATTTTGCATGAGAAACATTCCCCATTAAAGAACGAGAAAAACAAAAGCATGAAATAAACCATTATCTCCATTCTATAAAAGGCATTTCAAATACTTTTGAAAGCTGTAAAGCTAATTTTAAAAATAACAATAAAAATAAACGTTGGCATTGCCCCTTACAACTTCATATTTTTCTAAAATGAGGTTATATTTTCATTTCAGAGATTACGAGATATACGCAAGTATTCTTACTCCAATCAGACATACAAAATCTAGAACGATTCATAGAACTCTAAAAGTCTCAATCTCTGTTTTAAACAGACCGCTGAAAATTGGATATTGATGAACAGATAACAAAAAAATCACAAACTTAGGTAAGCAACACCATAAAATCATTCATAAACCAGCTATGTACCGGAGAGTCATACCAACTTTGATAAAATACTTTGCTCAACCCCATACATAACACATCTGGTTTTAAGTTTACTTATTTTTACAAGCTGTTCGTAACAAATCCCTTATATTCACAAAAATAAGAAAAATATATGGACAATTCTTAGTTTAAAAATATGAAAATGAAATGTGATATTCATAGAAAAGTCTCATGTGTCTTTATCATCAAAAGCACTAAAGATTATTGAATGTGTACACCTTCTGTCTTGTAACGATTTTCTCTTTTCTGCTCATAAGAAAACACGCTGGCATCATCATACACTTAACCCCCAATGTTACAACAATCCTTACATTTGAAAGTATTCATTATAGACATTTTTTCCTTTCTTATAGAATGTTCACCCACATGCCCACCCCACTTGTGACCGAAAAGCAAGGGATTACCATTGATTCAACATGAGAGAAATTTAAAATGAAAAAATCCTACGATAGACCTTTCATTCAAGACGCAAAAAAACGAATGATCTTTATAAATCAATGTGATGTAAATCTCTATTTTTTACTGAGAATCACATGTCACAATGTAAGCCTCTAGACAAACCATTGCCTTAAATATTCTCATAAAAAACACCGGTATGCTTAAAGCCTTGCATGGGACAACCGCCTTAAACGACGATATTTTATGGTCTAATAGGATCCCCCCTAAAGTAAGTAAAAATTAAGTGCGATACAAAATGCTTCCATTACTGAGCTAACTTATATCAATACCCCAGCTCTTAACGAAATCATCATAAAAAGCACTGACATAAGCAATCCTTTATAGCCTCTCAAGAAAAAGCGAAAAACACATCTTACCAAATGCATTCACCCATGAATCAAAGGAAACTTAATACTGGAAAA
>NZ_JBHIOO010000005.1:80733-143852 GCF_042195585.1 Bartonella sp. AS69XJJH
GAGATAAAACGCTAAAGTTTTAACCACTAAAACGGAACGCCCGCGATACATTCCCGTTTTCAAATCAATGTGATGAGAGCGATGCAAAGACACCTCAACATCCATCTTAAAGCGAAAATGCACGCCACAAACGTGCATTCACTCATGAATCAAAAGAAGCTTACTACTGGAAAGAGATAAAACGCTAAAGTTTTAACCACTAAAACGGAACGCCCGCGATACATTCCCGTTTTCAAATCAATGTGATGAGGACGACGCAATTCACCAGAATTTTTATCTTCGATATAAGTCGGCGCCTTCAGAGCATCAGCCGAACGGCGCATGCCCCTCTTCGCTGGAGAGGTTTTTCGTTTAGGTACAGCCATAAAAAGACACTCCAAATCCATTAAAACAGAAAAAGCAATGTCAAAAATGACAATGCTTCATTTAAAAACACCATAAAATTTGAAGATATTATACACTGATAAAAAAGAAGAGGCAATGTCAAAATGATCCTTCTCTTACCAAAAATGACCTTCTTTTCATCAAAAATGGTGTCACAGTGATCAAATGAATATCAAAAACACCGCAAAATTTAAGAATTTTATACATCAATGAAAGCTTTTTTATAAGACCTTCATTTAATTTTTATTTAGTTTAAAAATGGATTTGCACATACAATAGAGATACGGATAAAAAGAGAAATTGATTTTTAATAAAAAACGACGCCAATTTATGACAACAAGAAAAAGCGACAACCTTTCTCTCTTTCTCTTAAACTTCTTAATTTCATTTTTGTAAAAACAAAGGAAGCAAGAATGCACGAATTTACCACCCTTCTTGCAAAACATGGACATACCGTTGAAAAGCGGCTTGAGACCCTGTTAAGTGAGCAAGTTCAAAATGGTGAAATTTCACGCCCTAAAAACTTAATCAAAGCCATGCGCTATGGTGTGCTGAACGGTGGAAAACGCCTGCGTCCTTTTCTTGTGATTCAAAGTGCTGCACTATTTGATGTCCCTGTAGAACATTCTCTTGATGTTGCATGTGCCTTAGAATGTATCCATTGTTATTCGCTCATTCATGATGATCTTCCCGCTATGGATAACGATATACTCCGGCGTGGAAAACCCACCGTCCATATAGCATTTGATGAAGCAACAGCAATTCTAGCAGGCAATGCCCTCTTAACATTTGCCTTTGAAATCATTGCCCATAAAGCCAGTACTCTATCGACAGACATTAGAATAAAGCTGATCACATCTCTTGCACAATCGGCAGGACTTGGCGGTATGTTAGGTGGACAAATGCTGGACCTTGAAGCTGAAAAAAGACCGCAAGAAAGTACTGACATCACCACTCTACAACGCATGAAAACAGCAGCCCTGATAAGCTTTGCTTGCCAAGCAGGTGCCATCATTGGCAATGCATCTAAAGAATTAACCGAAAAGCTTACTGAATTTGGTACCTATCTTGGTTTAGCCTTTCAATTAACCGATGACCTTCTTGATGTCACCGCCAACACACAAACCCTAGGAAAAACGGCTGGAAAAGATGAAACGGCACAAAAAGCAACTTTTGTTCATCTTTATGGCATTGAAGAAACCCAAAAAAAGCGAGATACACTCATCAGTAAAGCAGAAACATTCTTACATCCTTTTGGCGCTAAAGCACTCCCCCTCCAACAAGCAGCACACTTTAGTGCACTACGCAAAAATTAAACTCCATCCGCCCCATTGCACATAATGTACACCGTCATCTGTATTGAATGCATGATAGACTTTTCAAAGAAAAGTTACCATTAATCTTCATTATAGTCCTTATCATGAAATAGGTGCAATAAACCTTGAGAGGGATTTCATTAAAACAAGCCACGTGAATTTATAACACAAGTGCATTCTGGTATCCTATTTTGCATGAAAAATGCCTTCCATTAAAGAATAAAAGAAACAAAATGTAAAACAATGCGCAATCACTATTCCTTAATAAGCATATAATCCGGCACAATCATTTTCTTTATCAGCGTCCAATCTTGTCAGCAACTCTTGGTGCAATATTCATGAGAAGCATTTTTATTTCTTTTTTAATGATTGTTATGCTACGCACACTTATAACGTACAAGCAGATGACTTTGATTTCTTGAACATACATAGATTTGAAATAAGAGTAACGGATAACATTCTGCTTTCCCATTCAACATTCAAAACAATGATGCGCCTTAATAAATAAAAGCCTTGATTCACTATAAACCCCATGAAACACACGTGAAATACGTTACTATTTTCACTGAGCTTTTTTGAAAGTTCCTTCTAAAAAAAACATTGCCAACAGGTAAACCAATAAATAAATACCCAAAATATAAACGAGTGAAAAAAAGCCAAATATATCGACCATATACGCACTCATGTAAAAAAATACCAAGAGGCTAAATCTCCCAACGGTTGACAAGAAAGATTCATATGTAGCCCTGAAATGATCACTAATACTATCATGCAAAACAACTTCTACACGAAGATATGTATACTTAATTAAGTAAAAAATCATACAGACTAAAATAATAGCAATTTCTTTTTTCGGCTCAAAGAAAACCACTGTAAAAATCAGTGAAACCAAAAGAAACAACAATAAAACAAAATTCACCCTTTCACTTAGTTTTGTAAAGAGAAAACTAGCCAAGAGCTGAGAGAGCAATATCAGTGAAAATGTCACACCAAGATCAAAATAAGTGACATTAATATTATGATCTTTAAATATCCACTGCCAATACTGCGAGAATATATTGAAAAAGATCAATGAAAAATAAAAGCATAAAGAGATATAAGGAACCTTAATAAAAATAGACAACATCTCTTTAGCATCACAAATAAGAGAATTCGCTTTATTTGGTTTTTTCTCTCCTTTCAGGTCATCAAGAAAAAACAACCCAAAGAGTGTTGTCATCAACATTAAAAACGCCGCAATATACCATATATATTGGCTCGAATAATCAGCAAAATATGCGCCAATTAAACTGAATATAAACATGCCGATGTAATTATACTGAGAGCTCGCTCCCAGCACTTTTTTAGTCGATGTCACTTTTGCTTTTGCATATTGAACAAGTAAAGCATTATAAGCCCCCGCAATCAATGTCAGCGATAAGGCATTAAAAGATTCTGCCAAAAGAAAACCATAAAAGCTTGTAGAAAATCCCATGAGACACAGCCATGTAGCAGCAAAAGCCGCTGCCAAAACGATCGATATTTTATAACTTTTTCTATCGGCAAAATATCCCAGAGGAATATCTGTAACCATCATAATAAAAGCCTGAAACGACTTAATGATCCCGATATCAATAAGAGTTAGCCCTTTTTCAAGCATATAAAATACAATAAAGGCACCTGTTAAAATTCTTATACCGTTAAATAAAAATCCAAATGCTAATATACTTGTCATGCATCCCCCCAATAACGCCAAAAAAGGGCAACCTATACATCCTTTTATATAAAGATAAAAGCTTAAATTTTACGACAAATAGGGCAATAACCGCTATATGGATCTCCAATCCTATCAATTTTATAGCTGGAAAAATTAATAAATAATGTTTTTTCTATAATTTGACATTTGTCAAAATCCGTTAAATATTTTACTGCCTCAAGAGCAGCCAAAAAACCAGCAACCGCATGATACGGATCTATCAAAGTATTCATATAGTTTTGCTTAATAGTCTTAACAAACTAAAACAAATCGATATCCTTTATAGGCTTCTGATTCATAACATGTATAACCTCTGATTTACTTTGAAATAATAAGCAGCCCAACAACAGTATTTACCGTAGCAAAACAACATAGTGATTTATAAAGAGTATTCATTGTTTTGCATATTGAATGAGAATCCCGAATATTATAAAATCCTATCATTTCAAAACTGTTTTGTTTTATGTTGAATCAAAATCTCTTTCACGTCACAAACAAGAGAGCCCATGTGGAGTAAAAATGCCTTTTATGAAGTGTCTCAAATGTTAAAGACCCTATAAGGGCAGGCAGATATATTAATGGTACCGACTTGTTACTTATAAGCGTAAAGAGGGTGGGTATTCCGTAAGTTTTATATTATTCATGAGGAAGCTTTACCATTATATTCTTCACAAACATCGTCGTGAAATGGACTTGGGGATCTTAAGAGATGTTTTTTTAACCCGCTCCTCTTTTTTTAACTTTATGCGATTGTTTACCTCACCCCTGTCCAAAGCGTGTATGAATATAATCACTCAAAAGCGCTTCAAATTCTTCAGCAATGTGATCACCCCGCAAAGTTTTCACCTTTTGTCCATCAATAAAAACAGGTGCCGCAGGACTTTCCCCCACTCCAGGCAAAGAGATTCCAATATCCGCATGTTTTGACTCCCCCGGTCCATTGACGATACATCCCATCACGGCAACCTTCAAACTTTCAACGCCAGGGTATTTTTCACGCCAAACAGGCATATTTTTGTATAAATCTGCTTCAATTTTTTGCGCCAATTGTTGAAAGACCGTTGAGGTTGTGCGCCCACAACCAGGACAAGCCGCAACCACAGGCAAAAATTGCCGAAAACCCATTACTTGCAAAAGTTCTTGCCCCACCTTTACTTCTCGTGTCCGATCACCACCAGGTTTTGGTGTTAAGGAAATTCGTATCGTATCGCCAATCCCTTGTTGTAATAAAATGCCCAAAGCCACCGAAGAAGCAACAACGCCCTTTGTTCCCATCCCCGCTTCCGTTAATCCCAAATGAAGAGCATAATCACAACGCGCCGCCAAGGTGGTATAGACAGCAATAAGATCTTGGACATCACTCACTTTAGCAGAAAGAATAATTTTATCACGTCCCAACCCCATCTCTTCAGCGCAAAGAGCCGATTGCAGAGCAGATTGCACAACAGTTTCCCGCATCACTTCAGCAACCGATAAAGGATTTTCTTGCTGTGCATTTTCATTCATAAGCCGTGTTAACAACGCATTATCAAGAGAGCCCCAATTCACGCCAATGCGAATAGGTTTATGATACCGACAAGCAATCTCAATAATTTCTGCAAATTGACGATCTTTTTTTGCGCCAAAACCAACATTTCCAGGATTGATGCGATATTTTGCAAGCGCCTCAGCACACGCAGAATGCTCAGATAAAAGCTTATGACCAATATAATGAAAATCCCCGACCAATGGTACAAAAAATCCTAACCTCTCCAATCGCTCCCGTATTTTTGGTACAGCTGCCGCGGCTTCATCACGATCAACAGTAATTCGAACCAATTGTGAACCAGCTTGCCAAAGAGCAGCCACTTGAGCAACAGTTGCATCAACATCAGCTGTATCTGTATTGGTCATTGACTGTACAACTATCGGGCTCTGCCCCCCAATGATCACATCACCAACAGCAACACCAACAGACCGACGACGCTCAAGTGGTTTAGATAAAAAATAGGTCGTACTCATCAAGTCCTCAAATTTTTAAAACCTGCGCTATCAATCATCATTTACATTGACTTCCTCCGCGCTTCAAAGGACGAAAATTACACCGCCTACCAATCTTAACAGATTGCTCTCAAAAGGTTCCACCTACTAACACTGATGCAATACAATTCATAAGTGCGATTCATTCTATAGACGCATCGGATAAGTTCTACTACTTCTGTTCAAATCTATACTTCTATACTTGGTTGATTCAAAAAGAAACTGAACAAAATAGAGACAATACTGTATTTTTAAGTTGCATTCCTATACCTTACATCAACGTCATCGCAAAACAGTGTTTTACAGCACAACAGATAACGCCTATCAAAGCGCAATTTTTAAAAATTGCATGAAAGACACCGCCAAATTAATCCAACATGTTGATTTATAATAATCTATTTTTTACAAATTTGGATAGCAAACCAAAATATCGCAAGATTTTCTCATTTTAAATCTTCCTAATTGAATCAATCAACACCACTCCCTACAACCACAAGAGAACATGTAGATAAAAATTCCTTATAAACTATTTCAAGTGCCAAAAACTACCCTAACACTTTAAACAAACAAAAAAATGAATCTCACACCATTTTGTAAAAATTTTTACCTTACATCCTTAACAAACACCATCACAAAATGAGCTCGAGCACATTAAGAAATACCTCATTAAACCCAAACTCTTAATTCGCACCTCACCCACACGCGGCATTATCAATGCAACCTTTCAATTTTCAAGCCGTTATAGCAAAACCCCAAACACAATTCCAACTGTCACGCAACAATTTAACACATGAAGGAGTCAATAAATGTGTCTATTTTCACCCCATAGAAAAAATGCTAAAATTAAAAAACGTATAGCACAATTAAAAAGAGAGCTGGTCCCTGTAAATCATTGGAGTTCTCAAAATGATAGCTTTGAAAACATTTCTGAGCTGTTTAACACATGGAAACAAAAAGGCCGTCACGCGCTTTATCACCTCAACGAACATGCTACAGAATTAAAGAAAAAAGCGAAAGAAAATCCTAAAAAAACCCTCGCATTAGCAGCAGGAGTTGCTTTAGTAAGCTTCTTGCTAATCCGTAAAAATTAACAACACAACCAACAACCTTCCCTTTTAATGCCCGACTCAAAGCGGGCATTTTTTATAGTTTACAAAATATAAACTTTACGTCTTCCCCCTAACTTTACGCCCCCTCCCTAAAGGATAAGTTTTCTATCCATCCGACCAGTCTATAATCCAGCTTTTGTCTATCGGAAACCTATCCACACATGCGATTCACATCACCACACCTCAAAGGACGACATTTCTAAAGGCAACAAGCAAGCCCTACGATGAATGTGCTCCCACACGAACAACTTAACGTGTCAAAAAGACGTCTGATACAACACCTCAAATAAGGATATTCACGGTACCATAAGATAACAACTCAAATATTCAATCCAAAACTTCCCCTAATTTCGCAGACTTTCCAAAACTTCATTATGTATAGAGACTAAAAACAACAAATTAATACTGCAAAAACTTATACTTTTACTCTATGTACCTTTGATTGTCATTTTAATTGGGGAAAGGGAAGGATATTTTGATATTGAAAACCTACACTCCTCTCACTAACAGATATTTTTACAAAAAATGCCTTTAAACAAAAGAATTTTTTCTCAACGACAATCGTTGCATTTTCCTTTGAATTTCAAACGAACGCATTTGCAATAATTATTCTATTTTTTTCAACTCATTTTACCAGAACATAGAACAAATTAAACAATTAAAACAACAGATTGCACATTTTAAAAATCTACTCGATGAAATAAAAAACGACATGGTTTCTTAAATAAAACACCCGCAGCTCTTCAAAGAACATTCAAAAAGCAAAAAGGTCATGACCCCCATCGCACTAATTTTAGTCACTTTCAAAAATTGACAGGTAGCAGCGACAGCGAAAATACTGAAAAGAGGAAAAAAAATGCTTATACAAAGAGCCATTGAAAAACGCAAAATCAAAGGCCGCAGTTGATATTTTTGATGAACAAAAAGTCAAAGCACAACATAAAACAAGCTATTTACGAAAAAGCGCGTGAAAAACAAAAAACCATCAAACAGCTCATTGACTAACTTAAAAATCCTAAAAATACGGATCAAATTCAGCCCATTCAAACACCCTACGCAGCCCTACAGATTCACAAACAAGAGTTCTACAAATGGAAACATCGGCAATAATCCAACAAAAAAAAGAAGAACGTGAAGCGAAAGAATTTAGAAAACGACACAAAGGTTATACCCCACCACTCTGTGGTCATTAAACTGGAAAAAGGAGAAAAATCATAACAAAGTCATTATTACAACACTTGCTACTCTGCACGGCTCTTGTCTCTGCTGGTTGCGAAAGAACCTATAGCGTAGCAGAATTTAAAAAAGATAAAAAATGATTCGACGAATGGGCTATGAGATGTAGATAGTCAGGAACTTCAAAAAATTGTGAAAACCTACGAATAGCTGATCACAAACTTGCCATAGAACGTCAGAAAAAAGCCGAATATGAAATGGGAAGCTGGAGATGAAAAACGGAGAACCGAAAGTGAAGCTAGAGGAGGAGCTAAACTTTAAGAATTACAGCGACTATAAGAAGAGAATATTCGTAAAATGTTTGGAACTTAAAAACAAAAAGAAAACGGCTAAATCAGAAAAACATTCATGGCAGCATTGTCTTTAGCCTAATTGATCAGAATTGATTACAAAAATTATAACAAAGCACAATTTAAAAATTGTGCTCAAACTGCATAAAACTGAAAGAAATGGTTCTTTAAGCACTCTTCAAGAAATTATCAAAACACACAATAGATATCTTGGTATTTAAATGGCAACAGAAAACGAAGGGATATTGACCTAGATAGATAACGATTTAATCCCTTACAATACACCATTCACATCTTTCATCGTCTATATCCTCCGGTAACTACATTTTATACGCTCTATAGTGTGTCCATGGGTATAATATTATGTACGGGCGTTTTTTAGCTGGATTATTACAACAGTTTTCAAACTTAGCATCACTGTTATACATGCAATACACATTGATAATAGCAACACATGTATCCGAGATACATTTCCCAATGATCTGCCTCACATCATTGCAAACATCACACAAAGATTACACTCAGATAAAAAGAAGCACCTTCTTTCCATGCCTCAAAAGATGATGTTGCTAGAAACTACAGGCAAAGCTTCTAATATTCCCCCCTACTGAGTTATTTCAAAGGAAATAGAAGTGAGTAAAGATGCATGCGCTTTAATATTCTAAGGAACATTATTTTACATCATGACATAGAAGAGTACTAAGCTTAAGAGTTTCAAAAGATGTATTATAGCAAACCAAATGAAATCTTCCAATGTGAATATCCATTTGCTATACGTAAATGACGCAAAAATTAAACTGAACAAACCCAAAATTTCATCCTCCAGAATCGACCCGCTGCGAAGTATCCACATACGTAACCACAGACATCCCAGGAATGAGTTTTTCAATTCCCTCCTGCCCAGGATCTAAAGCAATCCGTACTGAAATACGTTGCGCAATTTTGATAAAATTACCAATTGTTGTATCTGTTTTTAACAATGAAAACTCTGAGCCTGTAGCAGGTGCAAAACGAACCACACGCCCTGTTAATTTTTTGTTGTTCAATGCATCAACAGAAAAAACAACCGGTTGTCCCACACGCATCTGAGAAAGTTGCGTTTCCTTATAATTAGCAATAATCCAAATATCATCAGAAATAACAGAGACCAATTGCGTACCCGGCATAACATATTGCCCTACCCGCGCTCCAACTAATCCAATGTATCCTGTTCGAGGAGACAAAATCTTTGTATGATCGAGATTAAGTTTTGCCAACTCAACACTCACCTTCGCTCCCGCAATCTCTGACTGTAAACTTTGCCGTTCAAGATCCAATTGTTTTTGCAATTGGCGTTTTGTTTCGAGAGCTGTCAAGAGTTGTGAAAGAGGGCGAGAAACAGAACTTGCCACATCACCAAAGCCTAACTTTTTACTATCTGGAACAACATTGGAAAATGCTCGTGAACGCGCCAATTCCACCTCTGCTGTATTAATTTCACCCTGCAAAAGCTGTGCTTGCAATTCAATACTTGCCAGTTTTGCATTTTTTGAATCGAGAACAGCCTGTGCCCGTGCAAGTTGCTGCCGAAAAAGAGAATCATCGAGCTCAAAGAGCAGCATTCCTTTTTCAACACGTTGATAATCTTGCACATAAATCCGTGCAATCACCCCAGAGATCTGTGAACTAACCAGAGTAACATTGCCTTTAATGGAAGCATTATCCGTTATTTGAATGTTACTCACAAAAGGAGGAAGTCTCCAAGCCCACAAAATCAGCAAAACACCCGTAATACCCGATAGGAATGCAACAATCGTAGCTTTTGACCGTAATTTTTTTATCATTTTTTTGCACCCCTCTTTCTATGACATTACTCTACTTTTCTAATGCACGCAAAGAGCATGACTTAACAATCATTGTGACAAGAAAAATAACGAATACAACCATTGAAATATAAAAATAAAGCCGAAAAACGTCATCATAAGCAAAAATATTTGCTGTTAACTTAAATTTCTCTATCAACATAGAAGTACCCTGCTCACTTCTCAAGCCATTGGGAACAGAAACACCATAAGAAGGCGAAAATAAAGTATTCATCTCACCAGAAATAAGCGGATCAGTAATAATAATATTTTGTGTTAAGGACTCAAAGTTTTTATGGGCAAAATAAAACTGTAGGCTGCCAAAAAAAGCTGATCCCATCAATCCCCCTGTCACTTGCGTTAACAAAAAAACAGCAATAAAACTTAAAACGTAACGCGGTCCTCGCTCACCAGCGATCACAAACCCTTTGAAAAGAGCAGGAGGCAAAAAAAGTGCATAACTAAAACTCACCAACCCTTGGCTCAACATCATATCTTTCGGACGCGTTAAATAGTTTACATGACTGTCTAAATAAGCTCCCAACGCCAAACAACCTAAAGATAACAAATAAAAATAATCCTCACGCCCCGCCCGTAAAAAAAAGACACAAACAGCCCCCCCTAACAGAATCCCTAATGTCACCGCAAGATACATGGGCGCCATCTCACGATTGAGCAAACCAAAAAGATTAAAAAATCCTACGGGCAAATTTGATCGCTCCAATAAAAAAACATGAAATATCAATAAAATAAAAACAGATTGGATCATTTCTTTACTGAAAATCCAACGTAAATCAATCAACGGTTTTTCTCTATTAAGCTCAATAATAATAGCAACAGCCAACGAGAAAATAGCAAGTGCGAGCCCCCAACCAATCCATGGTGCTTCATACCACCAATACAATATGCCAACAGACATAATCACAGCATTTAATCCAAGACCAAGAGCAATCAAACCATAGCTTATCCAATCTAATTTTTGAATAACCTTACTGCGCACAACAGGAGTAAGAGGTAATGTATAGATACAAACCAAGCTGATGAGAACCAACCCCATTTCCAGAGCGGAAAGACTGGAAAAACCACCATTTTCCAACAAATCAGGAGAAATCAAACGCGATAAAGGTGCAGCTAAAGCTGCATTCATATAATTCAAACTAAGACCAACAGTAAATTTCTTTGCTGGAGCAAAAGCCTCCATCATATAAAGCAGCGCAAGCGAAGCCAAAGGAGCAGCAGCAATCCCAGCAAAAAAGCGAATAATCAATGCAGAACGCAAATCCGTAACAAAGAGCTGCAACACGCAAACCAAAACAAAGCCAAGAATTGATAATTCAGCAAAAGCGCGCAGCCCAAATTGATAGCGGATTTTGATCAACATAATCGCTACACTCACATTTGGCGCCATATAGGCCGCTACCAGCCATGTCGTCTCGGCCAAAGTTGCATGAAAATCACCCGTAAGATGAACAATGTTAGACTGAACAATATTAGCCCCTAGACCATAAGCCCATTGCAAAATAAGAGAAGCCAAAATATAAACAAAGCACTTTGGTAAAGGTCCCGCAAAAACACGACCAGGACGAGGAAAAGGTTTTGCGCTCCTTTTAGCAGACACAACCGTACTCTTTTTTCCGCTCATGTCACCTTTTCCTGTATACTCTGCTACGCTTCTATCAATACAGCACCATCAGCTGACAACTGCTGGAAAAAAGACTCTATTTTATGATTGTCCTCATCACTTGTCCCTCCTTCTAACATCGCTTGAATCTGTAAAATCTGCTGTTCTAATACATCAAAAGAAAGATGCTCTACAGCCACAACGCGCTCTACCAATAAAGAGCAGCCCGAAACGGTAATACTTGCAACGCCCCCGCATACAGCAAATAATTTTTCACCCAAAGAGGTGCGAACACGAACACTGCCCAACACAATACTTGCCACCAATGGCGCATGATGCGCCATAACTGTCAAATAACCTGAGGCTGAAGGAAGAACAACAGACACTACCTGCTCTGAAAACACAATTTTTTCAGGCGATATAAGCTCAAATAAAAAATGCTCTTCTCTATTGTTTTCCACAAAAGTCTCCACAATACCCGATATAAGGACTCTCTGTTTTCTTCAACGACTTGTCCTTTTTAACGAAAAATACCCATGACAGTTTTCTCTTGAATAAGAAGCTTCTTACTTAGAAGCCTCTGCCATGAGACGCTTTCCTTTTTCAAGTGCTTCATCAATCGAACCAACCATATAAAAAGCAGCTTCTGGCAAATCATCATAATCGCCAGCACAAAGACCTTTAAAGCCTTTGATTGTCTCTTCTAAAGGAACGAGTTTCCCCGGCGAACCAGTAAAGGCTTCCGCAACATGGAAAGGTTGCGAAAGGAAACGTTCAATTTTACGCGCCCGCCCCACCAGCAATTTGTCATCTTCAGAAAGTTCATCCATTCCAAGAATAGCAATAATATCCTGAAGCGCTCTATAACGTTGTAAAATGGTTTGCACTTGACAAGCAACTGTATAATGCTCTTCCCCCACAATCAATGGATCTAACATACGCGAGAAAGAATCAAGCGGATCAACCGCCGGATAAATTCCCTTTTCCGCAATAGAGCGCGAAAGAACTGTTGTTGCATCCAAATGAGCAAAAGACGCTGCCGGCGCCGGATCCGTCAAGTCATCAGCAGGAACATAAATTGCCTGAACGGAAGTAATAGAGCCTGTTTTTGTACTGGTAATACGTTCTTGCAGCGCCCCCATATCCGTTGCCAAGGTAGGCTGATACCCAACAGCAGAAGGAATACGCCCTAAAAGAGCCGATACCTCAGCTCCTGCTTGCGTGAAACGGAAAATATTATCCACAAAGAAGAGAACATCTTGTCCTTCATCACGGAAACTTTCTGCAATTGTCAATCCTGAAAGAGCCACACGCGCACGCGCTCCTGGTGGTTCATTCATTTGCCCGTAAACAAGGGCACACTTTGACCCTTCCGTTGAACCATTATTCTCTTTTGGATTCACATTCACGCGGCTCTCGATCATTTCATAATAAAGATCATTTCCTTCACGTGTACGTTCTCCCACACCAGCAAATACAGAATAGCCACCATGTGCCTTTGCAATATTGTTTATAAGCTCCATAATGAGAACGGTTTTTCCAACACCAGCACCACCAAACAAGCCAATTTTACCCCCTTTAGAATAAGGGGCTAACAAATCCACAACTTTAATACCGGTGACGAGAATTTCCGAAACTGTCGATTGCTCAACATATGGAGGTGCCTCTTGGTGAATAGAACGTGTTTTGGTTGAAGCGATTGGTCCCACATTATCCACCGGTTCCCCAATCACATTCATAATACGTCCCAACGTTGCTTCTCCTACAGGAACGCTAATTTGCGTGCCTGTATCCACAACCTTTTGGCCCCGCATCAAACCATCAGTGGTATCCATAGCAATCGTACGCACGGTATTTTCACCCAAGTGCTGCGCAACTTCTAATACCAAGCGATTGCCTAAATTCTCTGTTTCCAAAGCGTTGAGAATATTTGGCAATTCACCTTCAAATTGCACATCAACGACAGCACCAATAACCTGCTTGATCTCACCAACAGCGCCTTTTGCACGCTCTTCTTTTTTTGCAGATGTCTCTTTTTTTACAGGTGTATTTTTAGCTGCACTACGCGCAAACGCAGAGGAAGCCTTTACATCCGCTGAAGCCGTTACATCCACTTGAGATTTCGAAGCGGCTTTTTTCACGCTGGAACGAGCAGCTGGTTTCTTTTTTGCACCTTTTTCTGTTCCTTTGCTTGAGGTTACTGCTTTTACCATCAATCTTTACCTTTTCCATTTAAAGCGCTTCAGCGCCCGCAATAATTTCGATCAATTCTGTCGTAATCTGTGCCTGACGTTGACGATTATAAGCTACCGTCAATTTATTAATCATTTCACCTGCATTGCGCGATGCATTGTCCATAGCTGTCATCTTTGCGCCCATCTCACCAGCAATATTTTCTAGCAAAGCCCGAAAGATTTGCACCGAAAGATTGCGTGGCACAAGCGCCTCTAAAAGAGAAGCCGCATCAGGTTCATACTCATAAACAATTGATTGTGAACCTTTACTATGATCAGTTTGCTCCTCAACATCGAGTGCCTCAACAGCTGCTTTTGGAGCAATCATCGGAATCAAGCCAAAAGCTGTTGGACGCTGATTAATCACAGAAATAAATTCAGAATAAAACAGCGTACAGACATCGAAAGCGCCTTCATTGAATAAATCAACAATCCGTTGACTAATCATCACCGCCTCTGCAAAACCAATTCGCTTTACAGCATGCAAATCGATATGATCAATTATCAAGCCTTTGTAATCACGCGATAAAATATCCGCACCTTTTTTGCCCACAGTGATAATTTTTACTATTTTATCAGCCGCCAACAATGCTTTAATCTGTTCACGTGCACGACGAGCAATTTGCACATTAAAAGCACCACACAAACCACGCTCAGCAGTACACACCACCAAGAGATGCACATCATCTCGCCCCGTACCACGCATAAGAGCAGGCGCATCAACACCATCTACATCAGCAGCAACACTGGTCAAAATATCAGCCATCTTCTTCGCATAAGGACGCGCAGACTGCGCTGCCTCTTGCGCACGATGCAACCTTGCCGCTGCAACCATCTGCATGGCTTTGGTAATCTTTTGTGTTGCTTTAACCGAAGCGATACGGTCTCTAAGATCTTTTAGTGAGGCCATTCAAGCATTCCATCAATTCATCACGAGAAATTTTTCGCATAAGTATCAAGAACAGTTATCAACTTATCTTTCAGCTCATCTGTTATTTGCTTTTGCTCAGCAATTGCCTTTAAGAGATCTTGATAATCACTCCGCAAAAGCACCAAAAGTCCCTGCTCAAACCGCGCAACATCAGAAACCGCTAAAGCATCAAGATAGCCATTCACACCCGCGAAAATAACCACTACTTGTTCTTCTGTTTTGAGTGGAGAAAATTGTGGCTGCTTCAACAGCTCTGTCAAGCGTGCACCCCGATTCAACAGACGCTGGGTTGACGCATCCAAATCAGAACCAAACTGTGCAAAAGCTGCTATTTCACGATATTGTGCCAATTCACCTTTAATCGAGCCAGCAACTTGCTTCATCGCCTTAATTTGTGCGGCAGAACCAACACGCGACACAGAAAGACCAACATTTACAGCAGGACGAATTCCTTGATAAAACAAATTAGTCTCTAGAAAAATTTGCCCATCCGTAATCGAAATCACATTTGTAGGAATATAGGCAGAAACATCATTGGCTTGCGTTTCAATAACCGGCAAAGCTGTCAACGACCCAGATCCATTTTCCGCATTCAACTTCGCAGCTCGCTCTAAAAGACGTGAATGCAGATAGAAAACGTCTCCCGGATAAGCTTCACGACCTGGAGGACGACGCAACAAAAGAGACATTTGACGATAGGCCACCGCCTGTTTTGACAAGTCATCATAACCGATCAAAGCATGTTGCCCATTATCACGGAAATACTCACCTATAGCACATCCAGCAAGAGGTGCAATAAATTGCAGTGGTGCTGGATCAGAAGCGGTCGCTGCAACAATAATAGAATATTCCAGCGCTCCACGTTCTTCTAAAACTTTAACGAATTGTGCCACCGTCGAACGTTTTTGACCGATAGCCACATAAATACAATAAACTTTGTCTTGCTCTCGTCCAGCTCCTTTTTCATGAAAAGGTTTTTGGTTTAAAAATGTATCAAGCAAAATTGCGGTTTTTCCTGTTTGGCGATCACCAATCACCAATTCACGTTGCCCCCGTCCAATAGGGATGAGTGCGTCAATCGCTTTCAATCCGGTCGACATCGGTTCATGCACAGACTGACGCGGAATAATTCCAGGAGCCTTAACATCAACACGACGACGCTCTGTTGCTTTAATGGGCCCCTTACCATCTATAGGGTTTCCCAACGCATCAACCACACGCCCGAGCAAAGCGGGACCCACAGGAACATCGACGATAGTGCCCAATCGCTTTACACAATCACCTTCACGAATATCACGATCTGAGCCAAAAATGACCACACCAACATTATCAACTTCCAAATTGAGGGCCATACCCCGCACACCGTTTGGAAAGGCGACCATTTCCCCTGCTTGGACATTATCCAAACCATAAACGCGAGCAATACCATCCCCCACAGAGAGAACCCAACCAATTTCTGAAACCTCAGCCTTTTGGTCAAAGTTTTTGATTTGCTCTTTTAGAATTTTTGAAATTTCAGATGGTCTAATATCCATCAGCTGACCTCTTTTTTCAATGCAAGCTTAAGCGAAGACAATTTTGTGAGAAGAGACGTATCAATTTGAGACGACCCCACACGAACGATTAATCCACCAAGAATTGTTGGATCCACAATGATGTGTAGCAAAACTTTTCCTCCAACGACACCTTCCAAAGCCTCACACAACTCTTGTTTTTGTTGAGAACTTAAGGGGCGCGCAGAAACAATTTGCGCAGTAACCTGCCTACGAGCGCGTGCAACACAACGCTGGAAAGCATGTAAAATACCAAATACGGCACTAAGCCTACGATTTATTGCAACAACGCGTAAAAAATCACCAATAACCTGCCCTGCGTTTTTATCAGCAAATTTGATGTTTGCACAAACAGTTTGCATCACCTTAACTTGCTCTTTAACTGAAAAGAATGGACTAAGCACAAAGCGTTTTAAATCTTTATTTTGCTCCAAAACAAGCAAAAGATCTTCCACTGCCTTTTCAACCTTTTCAATGTTTCCGGCTTCTTGAACGCAATCAAAAAGCGCTTGCGCATAGCGTTGATCTACCAACGGCAGCGGTATGAGAGAAAATGAATCCGACACGAAATACCGCCTCTTTCCCTTGAGCGACTCTCTGATAGTTATCAGATGAAATGAAACAGACATTCTCAATCTTAAGAATCTTCTTCTTAAAACCTAGAATAAAAATCACTTGGTTTCTAGCATAGACATAGCCGACTCGCAACACCACAAATCGCTGCTTTTTAAAAATTTTAATAAAATATTCAAAATATTTTTGAAAAGAATTTTTTTTAGATATACAGGATGGCATCACAGTTTTTTTATGCCTCTTTTTGACATTCTCTGAGCGATTTTTTCACTCTCTTTGATTTTTCTTCAAATGCCCTTGCCACCATAATAAAACACTTCTTCTCTAAAAAACACTCCCTTTATCACCACAAGACCTTTAACGAGATGCGAATGCGACTGAAAAAGTCTATTATTGCAAACTGATAAGAAAAAAAGTAATGAATATCCTCCTAAAAATTAATCTTTTTTCTTCAAATACCCACACCTTTTAAAAAATTTTACCAAGTATATTTTCTTGTAAACACACTCTTTAAGTATACAATACATTGATTTATAATGATAATATATCATTTTTCATACCAGATAAGCCCCAAACATCGAAAGATTCTCTTATTTCAAATCTTTTTATCAAAATCACTCCCTTGCTCCATCACAAACAAAAAAGAAAATGATTAAAGAAAAAAAACACCTTGTATAAACGCTCTCAAGTACCAAGAGCTTTCGTAATCCTAAAAGCTAAATAATAAATGGCGCCATTTTATACCTTTATAAAATAAAGACGAGGAGCCTTACCGCGGTGTTTTCATTCATAAAAGCTTTTACATTCCACACTCGAGAAACATCATAAAATGAATTCGAGCATGCTGAGAAACATTTCCTTAAACAAGCATATGAATGTAGTAATACAATAGATGTTCGGTAATATTCCGTTTTGGACGTTCTGCTTTACATGAAAAATGTGCCCCCATTAGAGAACGAAAGTAACAAAAGCATGAAACAATGGATAATCTCTATTTCACGACAGCGCCCATGAATACTATAAAAATACCCCCATCTTTACACTTATGAAAGAACAAGCTGGCACCATCACATACTTTGCCATCTCCCAATTTTACGACAACCCTTAACACTTGAGATGATTAAGAATTTTAGTCCTATCTTGTATAGTTTCACTCGACACAGGCTCTCCTATCTGTAACATGCAAACGAATGGTTTTGATAGATTAATATAACCAGATTTGAAATAAGTGAATCCTACAATAGTTGAGATTCTAATATGAATAACAGCATATTATCATTATAAATCAATATTTATTATTTATAAAAATTATAATTATGGGCGCTTTTGAAAATTCTAGAGCCATAAATAAGGACGACAACGATGAATACGCATTAATGAGTCTGTGTTCTCGCCAAAGATAAATAAAATAGATATATGCAATACTCTCGCCTTAATCTAGCATACAAAAGCAGGTGCGACTCGCACAGCGTTAATACATCTTATGAACGCTGCTTCATAAGGTTTTAAGGTCAAATAACATCAAAAACACGACCTTCATTAAGTCCACATAGCTTCACTTTATATGGCATTATAGTGCACTGATTTTAGAAAAAGCATAGATCAATATCAATTTGAACCCGTATAAAATTGGATATTTTGGGGTGTACCGCTAAGCATTTTCAGCCCCTATAATCCGCCTTTATAACCTATAATCCGCCTATCAAAAGGATACTGCCCTAACACAAAAAAGGAGTAAAAGCCGAAATGATAGCGCCCTCAAATAAGAGAAGCGCTTCTGCTGGTTTCATAATAAAGATATTTTTTCCTATGGCTCTGCTTAATGCAATGCACATGTATCATATTCTGCTGCTAGGATGCTTATTCTGAATAAGATAATATTAAAGTAAAGCATCTTAAGTAAAGAGACCTTCACTTTATGCGATACTGGTTTTAGAAAAAACTTTGCGGATCAATATCAATTTGAACCCGAACAGAACTGGGCATTTTGGGTGTACCACTAAGCATTGCACGTATAAACCCTTGTATATCAAAAGAGCGCTGTCCTTGCAGCAAAAGCCGAAAACGATAACGCCCCCGAACCAAAGCCAAAGGCGCTTCTGCTGGTCCCATAACCGAGATATTTTTCTCCCGTGGCGCTGCTTGACGCAATGCGCGCGCATAATGTTCTGCTGCTTGGCGCTGTTGTGCAGAGACAATCAAAGAGGCAAGCCGCCCATAGGGGGGCAAATGATAATGCTGACGCGCTGCAATCTCACGTGTGTAAAAATCTTCTGGCTGGCATGAAAGTAAGGCTTTGATGACCGGATGCTCTGGTTGATAAGTTTGCAATAATCCTAAACTTTCCAATCCCACACGCCCTGCTCTTCCGGTAACTTGAGAAAGCAGCTGGTAGGTACGTTCACTTGCGCGTAAATCACCATTGGCAAGACCAAGATCAGCATCAATAACGCCAACCAGAGAGAGCTTTGGAAAATGATGTCCTTTAGCAACCAACTGTGTTCCAATAATAATGTCCACATCGCCATTTGCAATGGCTTGTAATTCGCTTCGCAATTGCCCAATCCCCCCTTTGAGATCTGTTGAAAGAATCAATGATCGCGCTTGAGGAAAAAGCATTTGTGTTTCTTCTGCAATTCTTTCCACACCCGGTCCACAAGCCACGAGATGATCTAATGTCCCACATTCAGGACAGGCTTGAGGAAGTGGTTCATGATATCCACAATGATGACATTTCAGTTGCCCTTGCGCACGATGTTCTACCAACCAACTTGAACAATCGGTACAATGAAAACGATGTCCGCAAATTCGGCATAAAGTTAAAGGTGCATAACCACGACGATTAAGAAAAAGAAGAGCTTGTTCGCCCTTTTCAAGCGTTTGTTTTAAAGCCCTTTCAAGAGCAAAGGAAATAAAGCGCCCCTTTTGCACCCCTCCTTGGCGCATATCAACCACCCGCAACTGTGGCAGTGCTACTTCTTTAAAACGGGAAGGTAAATGCACCTTTTGATAACGCCCTTTTAAAACATTGGCTTGGCTTTCAATCGACGGTGTAGCTGAAGATAAAATAACAGGAAAATGTTCAAAAGAGCCCCGTGCAACAGCCATATCACGCGCATGATAAAAAATGCGCTCTTCTTGTTTATAAGCGCTATCATGTTCTTCATCGACAACAATCAAGCCAAGCTCATGAAAGGGAAGAAAAAGCGCTGAACGAGCCCCCGCAACAACACGCACCCGCCCTTCTGCAACTTGCCGCCAGACGCGTTCTCTACGTCGTGGCGTCAAATCAGAATGCCATTCTGCTGCCGCAGCTCCAAAGCGTGCATAAAAACGATCTAAAAACTGCTGTGTTAAAGCAATTTCCGGTAATAAAATTAAAACTTGGCTACCCCCTTTGAAGGCTTGAGCGACCGCTTCAAAATAAACCTCTGTCTTTCCTGATCCCGTAACACCATCAAGCAAAAAAACTTGAAATTGAGAAGATACAACACCTTCTCGCAACATTGTTGCTGCTTCATTTTGCGCTCCCTGCAACTGAGGAGGACAAAAGTCAGGATCAGGCATTGCCACAAGATCAGGAGCAGGAACTATAACATCTTCAAAAACCCCTAGCGCTTTTAAACCTTCAACAACAGAAACCGAAGTTCCAGCCGCATGTGCCAGACCAGAACGTGTCCATATCTTCTCATTACGCACCAATTCCAAAACCCGTGATCGCGCTGGTGTGAGACGTTCTACATTTCCACCACAATATCGCAAACCCAGCATCTGCGCTTCCGGCTCTAAAGCAGCCGGTACAGACAAAACCAATCGCGCCATAAGACCAAAAGGCGCCATTGTATAGCGACTAACAAAACGCAAAAATGTGATCATTTCTGCCTTTAAGGGGGGGCAATCAAAAACATGAAGCAGAGAGCGTAATTTTTCACGCGCCACCGAACCAGACCTTTGCCCATCTGCTGTCTTCTCTCCAACATCCACAACAAAACCGCAAAGCTCACGCCCCATCACCGGAACTCGAACAAAGGAACCAACATTCACTTCCATAGAAGAGGGAACTTTATAACTATAAGCGTGAGCAACAGGAAGAGGAACCAATACGGATACAATCTTTTCCTCTATCACGTTTGAATGCATCTTTTAAACCAATCTACGACCTCTTGAACACCAACAGGTCTATACCTTATCTTTAAAAACTCTTATAAGATTCATTGCAGAATTCAATCTCTTCCCTCTATCATAACACTTCTCTCACAAGAATTCTTTTTAACACTCATCCCCTCTACCAAAGTGTCAATAAAAGAACCAATCTTATCCTCTATAACAAAAAACTCTATAGCAAAAAAACAGCGCCATTCTTCTGTGCAAATAAAGCTCATCACTATACGCATTAAACATGATATCGTCAGTGCGCTCTTCAACAAAGCGATCCCCTAGTTATGACTTCTTCCCAACACACACGTTTGTTTTTTTACCGCATCATATCTCAATTTATCTTCAACAAACTGATTTATAAAGATATAATCATCATTTTACCTATTGTAATAAAAAACCCTCAATACAGTGAATTTTCTCATTTCAAACTCATCGAGGAACATTTGTAAATCCTTATTGATGAGAGAGTATCCCATGATTTGAATTACAGGAAGAATAGTATTGCAAATGGAACCTTTACAATATTCACCTTGGCTTTGTGCCAAAACGTGGAAACACGTGTATACATCTTTCAGCTTGATTGAGAATCAAGCAACAATACAAGCAGCACAAAAGCGTATTGTTGAAGAATGGGGAACACAGAATAAATCAATGTATTGACCATAAAAAACACTTCATGTGTAAAATTTTACATGCCTTCTTCAATGGTGTTTTACCATAAAATAAATCCATTCGCTTCTATTAAAAATGAGGTTAAACCTACTTCCTGAAAAAGGAAGGGATCTTATGATGCACTCTCAAATATCAAGAGCAATCGCAAATAGGAAATGAGCAAAGAATGTGATAATGCTAGCTTATTTTCATAAGTATAAAAATACCGCTACGCAAAGATGCCAATACACAAAAATGTTTGTACACAATGAGTCCTATATCTTTCATGAGCAACGCTACAAAATGGGTGTGGAAACAATGAATCATATTGCTTTACTACAAACAGGTACATGGTTAACACCATAGCATTCTTGTTCTTTGACACAGAGATTAATTCTTTCTCTTGCTTTTGCAGTCAACAATAGCGCATAACAAAAAATAGGATAAAAGCTAACAAGAAGAGGTTAGAGATGAAGTTTTTTGTGGATAGCGCCAATATTGAAGAAATCCAAGAGTTACAGAATTTAAGCCTTGTTGATGGTGTCACCACCAATCCCTCTCTTATCCTAAAATCAGGACGCAATATTCTTGATGTTACAAAAGAAATTTGTGCTCTCATTAGCGGACCTGTTTCTGCTGAAGTTGCAGCAACGGAATTTGAAAGCATGATGAAAGAAGCGGCTGTTTTAGCAAAGATTGCCGACAATATTTGTATCAAGCTTCCTTTAACACTCGATGGTTTAAAAGCCTGTAAAGCCCTTACAGCAGAAGGACTAAAAACAAATCTCACCCTTTGTTTTTCTGCCAATCAAGCCTTACTTGCAGCCAAAGCAGGCGCGACATTTGTTTCGCCTTTTATTGGTAGACTAGATGATTGCGGAAATGATGGAAGTGAACTGCTTCATGAAATTCGCACAATTTATGATAACTATAACTTTGAAACACAAATCTTGGCCGCTTCAATCCGCACCGTTAATCATGTCAAAGAAGCAGCACTCAGTGGTGCTGACGTTGCAACAGTTCCACCAGCAATCTTAAAAGCACTGGTCAAACACCCTCTCACTGAGAAAGGATTGCAAACATTTCTCAACGACTGGAAAAAAACAGGACAAAATATTGCTTAATGGCTAGAAGTTTTATTCGAAAGATCTTTTGAAAGTAACAAAAAAATCTGTTCAGCCAACTCTTCCGCAACACGTTTTTTTGCATCCTCTTCTGCTTGCAGCGTTGCATATTCTTGACGAAGTCGCTCAAAAGATGCATTCATCATTGCTGTTCCTTTTGCAACAAGAGTATTTTTCATATCCTGCAAAGTGTAAGAAGCTTTGCTCATAACAGTTCCAACAGAAGGTCGTCCCTTTCGTTTTTTCTCGAAATCAATCTCTACCTGCATAGATTCTCTTGTAAATACGGATATCTGCAATGCCAATTGATAAGCAGGTAGAGAAGGTTTGGCACCATTTCCATACAAAAGAAACAGCAGATGATTGCGCACCATTTGACCAAAACGATCCGAAGGCTCTTCCACAACAATAGAGGCGAGCTTTGCTGAAAGCCCCAAAGAAGCTTGCCCAGAAACAAGATTCCTATAGGAAGCAGAATTCATTGTCATTGCACTTTGCAACTCTTGACGGTAAAGCGGCTCAACTTTGCATCCACACAACAGTGTGAATATACCAGCTAAAACGACAAGAATAAAACTTTTAAAAAACGACATTCACAATCCTTTGTGGAACAATAATGATTTTTTTCACAGGCTTTTCAACCAGCTGCGCCTTTACAAAATCTAACGCCAAAACCGCTTCTTTAATCATCGCTTCATCAGCAGTTGCTGCAACGCTCACCTCACCGCGTTTTTTACCATTAATTTGTACTGGCAAAGTATAGCATTCCGCAACGGTTAACGCGCTGTCATAAACAGGCCAAGCAAGCGCAGACATTAAAGTTTTTCCTCCTAAAGCAGCATGACATTCTTCTGCTAAATGGGGCATCATGGGTGCAATCATGGCAAGAAAAAAATCCATGGCTTGACGTAAAGAAGCTTTCATTTCATCGTCAACACTTGCTATCTTGTTGAGCAACGGTGCCATAATATTCAAGAATTCATAAAGGCGTGCAATAGCCCGATTAAAAGCAAATTTTTCCAAATCATCTTCTACAGCGCAAAGCGTGCGATGTGCGACCTTTGAGAGTTCCAAAGCTGCCCCCTGATGCCCTGCACAAGGCGCCACGTCCTTTAAAACAGAAGCACTCAAAGCCACATGGCGCCAAACACGCTGTACAAAGCGATGGGCTCCTTCAACACCAGATTCTGTCCAGATGACATCCCGATCAGGGGGAGAATCTGACAACACAAACCAACGCACAGTATCCGCGCCATAGGATGCGATAATATCATCAGGATCAACGACATTCTTTTTGGATTTCGACATTTTTTCAATCGAACCAATCATCACTTCACTTTGATCAGTCAATTTGTAAGCCTGTCGTTTTCCATCCTTTTCAACAATGGAAATTTCTGCTGGAGAAACCCACCCTTGATCATCCCGATAGGTTTCATGCACCACCATACCTTGGGTAAAAAGCCCCTTAAAAGGCTCATCAACCCTCACATGGCCGATCAATTTCATGGCACGCATAAAAAAGCGTGCATAAAGAAGATGAAGAATGGCATGCTCAATTCCACCAATATATTGTTGCACAGGCAACCATTCAGAGATTGCTTGTTTGTCAACAGGTTCCTGCGCAAAAGGAGCCGTAAAGCGTGCATAATACCAAGAAGAGTCAACAAATGTATCCATGGTATCGGTTTCACGTTTGGCAGGTTGACCACAGGAAGGACAAGTAACGTTCTGCCACCTTTCATGCCGTGCAAGAGGATTTCCAGGTTGATCAAAAGTAACATCATCAGGCAACACAACTGGCAAATCAGTCCGTGGTACAGGGACAACGCCGCAAGATGTACAATGGATCATCGGAATGGGGCACCCCCAATAACGTTGACGCGAAATCCCCCAATCACGCAAACGAAATTGCACTGTTTTTTTCCCTTGCGGTTGCCCATTGAGCATTTGTTCTTCAAGCCTTTTGGCTGCTTCTTCAAAAGCTTGTTGAGGTGTCAAACCATCCAAAAAGCTGGAGTTGATCATCACACCATCACCCGTATAAGCTGTTTCAGCAATGACAAAATCTTCTGCTTGCTTTCCTTTTGGCAAAACCACCGGTTTTATTGGAAGATCATATTTACGCGCAAAATCAAAATCTCTCTGATCATGAGCCGGACAACCAAAAACAACCCCTGTTCCATAATCCATAAGCACAAAATTCGCGATATAAACAGGAATATGTACTGTTGAATCAAAAGGATGAACTGCCAAAAGGGGCGTAAGAAATCCTTGTTTTTCAGCTGTTTCAAGTGCTGCCGTTGTCGTTCCACCACATCGACAATTTTCGATAAAAGCACTCAACGCTTTATCTTTCTTTGCTAAAGCTTGTGCAATAGGATGATCAACAGACACAGCTAAAAAAGAAGCGCCAAAAAGTGTATCAGGACGTGTTGAATAACAAACAACCTCATCAAATGTCTCACAAACATCATCAACACCACTTGCATCATCAGTATCCGCAATCGACTTTAAAGCCCAACGAATCAGTAAACCTTGCGATTTTCCAATCCAATTTTTTTGCATCGTGCGAACTTTTTCCGGCCATTGCTCCAGCTCTTCAAGCCCGGCCAAGAGCTCTTCACTAAAGTCGCTAATTTTGAAAAACCACTGCGTCAACTCACGTTGTTCCACCAACGCACCAGAACGCCATCCCCGCCCATCAACAACCTGCTCATTTGCCAAAACAGTATGATCAACAGGGTCCCAATTCACCTTAGCCACTTTACGCGCAACCAACCCCTTCTGATAAAAATCAAGGAACAACATTTGTTGACGATGGTAATACTCCACATCACAAGTCGCAAATTCACGCGTCCAATCGAGTGAGAGCCCTAATTGCTTTAATTGCCCGCGCATTACAGCAATATTTTGATAAGTCCAAGTTTTAGGATGCACTTTGCTTTGCAGAGCAGCATTTTCAGCCGGCATACCAAAAGCATCCCAGCCCATAGGATGAAGTACATTAAAACCCTTTGCCCTTTTATAGCGTGCCACCACATCCCCCATGGCATAATTGCGCACATGCCCCATGTGAATGCGGCCTGACGGATAAGGAAACATTTCTAAAACATAATATTTTTCACGAGCATCTTCTTGAACAGTCTGAAAAATTTTCTTTTCATCCCAAATTTCTTGCCATTTTTTTTCTCTCGCACGTGGATTATAGCGTTCGCCTATATTATAATGTTCAATCGTCATTCCCATTATACTCTTTTAATAAAACTGCACCAAAAAACTTGTTTTATTATGCTTGACCATGGATTAAGCTCATCGTCAACATTTTCGTGAAATATTTCCCTAAGTATTTTATAAAACTTTTAAAAAAACGACCAACTCTTAAACAAAAAAGGTAAAGCACAAAAATATGAATACACAAACGCCCCTCGATGCCCCTTCCATTGAAACATGGCAAAACCTTCAAAAAGACATTGCTGAAACATGTCAAGAGCTACAACGCCCCGTAGAAGAAATTGAACTTATCGCTGTTTCAAAAACTGTTTCTGCCGCTGATATACGTCCCCTTTTGCAAGCAGGCCAATCTTTATTTGCAGAAAACCGCGTACAAGAAGCGGCACAAAAATGGCCCGAGTTACGTCAACAATTTGAAAATATTAAACTTCATCTCATTGGTCCCCTACAATCAAATAAAGCCGCTGAAGCTATCAAAATTTTTGATGTCATTCAAACGGTTGATCGTGAAAAAATAGCCAAAATTTTGGCGGAAGAAATGCAAAAACAAAAAAGGCATCTTCCCTGCTATGTTCAGGTTAACATTGGCTTAGAACCGCAAAAAAGTGGTATCGCACCACAAGAAGCGACATCTTTTGTCGACCAATGCAAAAACAACTATGGACTTAATATCATCGGTCTTATGGGCATCCCCCCTGTCGATGAAAACCCCGGACCCTATTTCGCACTCTTAGCAAAATTAGCAAAACAAGCCGGTCTTCCAAAGCTTTCCATGGGCATGTCCAGTGACTTCAAAATTGCTCTACAGTTTGGCTCTAACGTCCTTCGCATTGGCTCCGCTTTATTTGGAAAACGCCCTATGTAAAGCAATTTCCCTTCATATAAATCTCCATTGAAAATTCTACGAACAAACCCAAAACAACAAAAATGAGAAAAAACATTCCCCTCAAAATCAAGAAAAGCGCAACTCTAGCAAAAAAGATTCCAGTCCCTCTTTCATCCTGTTAGCAAAATAAGCAAAAATGCTCTTCCTAAGCTTCTCACCAGCCCTGCTCAACCCATAAAATGACTTCAAAACAGCCCTGCTTAGGCTCTCATATTCCCACACATTGGCTCTACTTCGCCTCCCCTCTGACCGCCTCTCCAGCAAAAGCAACATAAAAATAAATCCTTATATAAAGGCAAAATGATAAGAGAGGCGTTGTGCATTCATAAAAAAACTGTCGCAAAATCACTAATAGCAAAAGAATATTCAATAGGATTGTCGCAATGATTTCCATTAAAAACCACGAATTCTCTTAACTTCTCCAACACGCGTAAACAATTTCCTCACATGCCAATGGCGTAAAGCAGGCAAAAAAGGCTTATAGCTGCATAATACAGTAACAAAACTCTTTCATGTAAGTCACGTGAGCAAAATAAACATCTCAAATGCCCAATAGAGCACCAAGAGCCGCGCTAAACAACATGACAGCAATCTATATGGTTCAAGGATAGCATAGAGGCTTTCTATGCTCTACAAAGCGTAAATACAGTCAATATTGGCCTGAAAAGTAAAAGAACGAATCCCATGTATATGCGCATAATACACGTAGGAGAAACAATGGCAATGAGACTGATTTCAATAACGATATTCCTTTATCGTTCTTGTAAACAAAGAGAAAAACTTCAACTTTTTATATGCGCAATTTTTCTAATTTTAAACTTCAATTAAGCAAAAATATGGTGTAATTTCTTATATTTTAAAATATTACAAATAATACTATTATCCTATTAAGAATAAAATTTAATATATACATAAATAACTTATCATTTATACAGTATTTTTATTACTATTTTTAAAGTTTATCTTTGTCATTTCTCTAAAATACGTGATATCCATTTGAAATGTATCATTATGATGCTACTTTTAATGTAGATAATTAAGGAGAATTAATATGTTTGGTTCATTCAACACATTTGGTCATATGGCGACAAAGCCTTCTTTTGGTCATTCGCACAATTCAAGACCTACTCATGGAAATGCATGTAGTCCTAATGCTTTTATGTCTCACATGAAAGCACAGGGTTTTGACTATGCAGTTGCAGGAGGGATAACCGGAGCAGCACTGGGAGCTATAACTGGTCCAGGTGCACTTATGGGTGGCCTTACTGGTGCCACGACTGGTTTCTTCGGAGGTTTTGGTTTAGGGTTCGTACAGAAAGTTCATGAGTGTTGGTTCTAATTTGTAGAGAGCAACTATAAAGATATCTCTGAAGATAATAATTTGTAATTTTTTTCGAAAAATATCTAAATTATATTATCTACAATTATTATTGAGACGGACTTCAGAGATATTTATAATTTGTAATTATATTATAACTTGGATTTCGTGATGACAGATTTTGCTTATAAAATCATTGAATCGCTTATAGCAACATTTTTTTTGGTTTAATATATCTTTTTTATTATTGGAAAGATTCTCTAAAAAAATCATTATTAATAAGCTCAATATTCTTTCTTGTTAGTCTTTTATTTAATGATAGTGGTTTATATCAACTTGTAAGGGATATTTTATAATAGACATTTTTTAATGTCTTTATGCCTTTATAAAAGGCGCTATACCGCAATAGGTTTTACCACATTTGAGTATCCTAAAAGCATAGAATACCCTCTTTAATATCATCACATCAGATTTAAAAATTGACTATTCTAATCTTTGTCATTTAGTCTAACCTCACAATGAAAAGCTTTTGGGAAAACTCTGCCACAAATATAAAAATACAATGGCTGATTTTTCTAAAAAATAAATAAAAAGAGGGAAGCATGACTGAAAAAATCTATCCAGTATCAGAAGAGATCAAAAAAAATACTTTACTCGATGAGGAAACTTATCAACAATGGTATCGAGAAAGTATCAATGATCCAGAAAGCTTCTGGGCCAAACATGGTCAACGCATTGAATGGTTTAAACCTTTTACAAAAGTAAAAAACACTTCTTTTAACGGAGATGTATCAATTCAATGGTACGAAGATGGGATAACAAATGTTGCCTATAATTGCATTGATCGCCACCTGAAAACCCATGGAGACAAAATTGCGCTCATTTGGGAAGGAGATAATCCTTATCACAATAAAAAAATAACCTATAACGAGCTTTATGAACATGTTTGTCGTTTTGCCAATCTTTTGAAAGGTCGTGGAATTAAGAAAGGCGATAAAGTAACCATTTATCTTCCTATGATTCCCGAAGCAGCCTATGCTATGCTCGCCTGCGCCCGCATTGGTGCTGTTCATTCGGTTATTTTTGCTGGCTTTTCTGCTGAGGCAATAGCAGGACGCCTTGTTGACTGTGAATCAACCTTCATCATTACCGCTGATCAAGGCTTGCGTGGCAGCAAACGGATCAACTTAAAAGACAATGTTGATCATGCTATTGAGATAGCAGCGCGCCAAAACGTGCATGTAGACCAAGTCATGGTTATACGGCGAACTTGTGGACCCATTCAATGGATAAAGGGGCGTGATTTTTGGTACCATGAAGAGATAGCTCATGCCAAAACAGACTGTCCACCAGAACCCATGAACGCTGAAGATCCGCTTTTTATTCTTTATACTTCCGGCTCCACCGGCAAACCCAAAGGTGTTTTACATACCACAGCGGGCTATCTTGTTTTTGCCTCGATGACACATCAATATGTTTTTGATTATCACCCCAATGAAGTTTACTGGTGCACAGCTGATATTGGTTGGATTACCGGTCATTCTTACTTGGTTTATGGACCTTTATGCAATGGTGCGACTACTTTAATGTTTGAAGGCACACCAACCTTTCCTGACAAAGGAAGATTTTGGGAAATTGTCGACAAGCACCAAGTCAATACACTCTATACCGCACCAACAGCTATCCGCGCTTTAATGGGAGCAGGAAATTCGTTTGTTGAACACTCAGACAGGACATCGTTGCGTCTTTTAGGCACGGTAGGAGAACCTATTAACCCAGAAGCATGGGAATGGTTTTATCATACAGTTGGAAATGACCGTTGTCCGATTCTCGATACATGGTGGCAAACAGAAACAGGGGGGCATATGATCACGCCCTTGCCTGGTGCAACACCCCTTAAAGCAGGGTCAGCCACACGTCCTTTCTTTGGTATTCAACCCCAAATTGTTGATGCTCAAGGCAATGTTTTAGAGGGTGAAGCAGAAGGCAATCTTTGTATCAGTGATTCATGGCCCGGACAAATGCGCACACTTTATAAGGATCATGAGCGCTTTATTCAAACTTATTTTTCCTCCTATAAAGGAAAATATTTTTCAGGCGATAGCTGTAGGCGCGATAGCGACGGCTATTATTGGATCACAGGACGGGTTGATGACATTCTCAATGTCTCGGGACACAGGTTAGGAACCGCTGAAATTGAATCAGCCCTTGTTTCTCATCCCGCTGTATCAGAAGCAGCCATTGTGGGTTATCCGCATTCCATTAAAGGACAAGGAATTTATAGTTTTGTGACCCTCATGGAAGGGACAGCGCCAAGTGAAGAATTGCAAAAAGATCTTATCAAGCATGTGAGACAAGAAATAGGCTCTATTGCCATATTGGATAAAATTCAGTTTGCTCCGCAGCTTCCCAAAACGCGATCAGGGAAAATTATGAGACGTATTTTACGAAAAATCGCCGAAAACGATTTTGATACTCTTGGAGATATTTCAACGCTTGCCGAACCACAAGTTGTTGAAGATCTGATTGCTAACCGACAAAATTAAAGAACCCACAAAGAAATATAACATACGGTGGTTTTTGTTTTTCTGCTAAAATTATCTCAGCATTGTTACGAAAACCACCGATGAGAATAAAAAAACAAAACAATTCATTAGAAGCTCAATAATTCTAACAACAAACGCTTTTCTCATAACAGGTAAGAAATAATTTAAGCAAAAACCTTAGGAATGGAATGCAAACAAGAATAAGAAAGTAAGATAAAAAGAGCAACATAGCTTTTTAAAATCGCCCAATACCCACTCAATGCAAAAAAGCCTCTGATAAAGAAGGAAAAATAGTTCTGATGTTTATGCTAGAATCACTTTGAAATTCCTGCTAAAATCATAAATAAAACTAAAAAGAGAAAGTATAAGTGATAATATTTTTGAGCAAAAATATTTATCTATAACGAGGGTGTATAAAAAATATTGAAAACCATGAAATCTAAAATAAACAATCTTACAACAAAAATCTAAAGCAATGAAAGTAAGAGTTCTTAGAATAAATGATGCAATATAAAATCAGGAGTAATAATAAAAAGTGATTCATTTTGAAAATGTCGGTCTACGCTATGGAATGGGACCTGAGGTCCTTCGTGATATTAGCTTTCATATTCCTCCTGGATCATTTCAATTTCTCACTGGCGCCTCTGGAGCAGGGAAAACGTCGTTGATGCGCCTTATGTTTTTGGCACTCAAACCCACCCGCGGTCATATTGATCTCTTTGGAACAGATACAGCATTACTCAAACGACAAGAGCTCCCTGCGCTGCGACAACGTATCGGTGTAGTTTTTCAAGATTTTCGTTTACTCGACCACATGACCACTTATGAAAATGTCTCCTTACCTTTACGCATTAAAGGACAAGAAGAAGCAACCTATCGCAGTGAAGTAGAAGATCTTCTCTGTTGGGTAGGTCTTGGAGATCATATTCATGTTTTACCACCAGTTCTTTCTGGCGGAGAAAAACAAAGGGTAGCCATTGCACGCGCACTCATTGATCAACCTGAAATTCTACTTGCCGATGAACCCACCGGAAATGTCGATCCGCCCTTAGCAAAACGCCTACTCCGTTTGTTTATTGAATTAAACCGTTTTGGAACGGCTGTGATCATTGCTACCCATGATATTGCCTTAATGGAACAAGTTGCAGCACGACGTATGCTTCTCCATAACGGACGGATGACGATTCATGAATAAGTCTTTCCCCATTTTTACAAGCAATAAAAAAAATACAACAGCGATTATTCCCAGTGGTAATATTTCTGGAAAAGCATTGGTTGCCGTGATTGCTATTATGACATTCCTTTCAAGCCTCACCTTAATCGGTGTTGATTTAGTCCAACGTGCCGCCCAAAATTGGAGTAATCAGATTAGCTATGAAGCAACAATACAAATACGCCCCATGGACAATGTTGATATCAACAAAGCTCTCCGTGATGCCGTACAATTAGTTAAAACATTTTCTGGTGTACAAGATGCAAAAATTGTTGACCAAAAAGCTACAGAAAAATTACTGGAGCCATGGCTTGGAACAGGCCTCAATGTCAATGAATTGCCCCTTCCCCGCCTTATCATTGTGACTCTGAAGAGAGATGAAAAAATCAATTTTGCAGCCATTAATCACGCCATTAAAACCCAAATTCCAGGAGGTCAATTTGATGATCACCGTGTTTGGGTCCATCGTTTTGCAACCATGGCACACACCACTGTTTTCATTGGTTTTTCAATTTTAGTATTGGTTCTAGGCTCTCTTATTCTTACCATCATTTTTGCCACCCGCAATGCATTGGCAGAAAATACACATATTATCAATGTCTTATACTTCCTTGGTACTGAAACTCTTTTCATTGCCCGCCAATTTGACTGGCATTTTTTTAAAACTGCGCTGCGTGGTGCTTTATATGGTGGTCTCACAAGCATATTTCTGTTTTCAGCTTTTTGTCTCTGGACGAATTATAACTTGGGAAGAGTGGAAGCTAGCCAAGTAACAGCTTTGTTTGGACATCTTTCCATAAGTTCCGTTCCTTACGGAAAAATCATTTTTCTTATTATTTCCATTTCTTTTCTTACCACCCTTACAAACCGCATGACTATTTTAGCGCAACTGAAAAAAATCGATCAATGTGAAAACGGTTTATTTTAATTTTATGACTCACCACTCCTGCCATTCCAACTCATTGACGCAAAAAAATTTAGAACGTCCTCTTCTAAAACGGCCCCATTATCGTTGGTCTCCCCGCTTTTTATTTTGCTATTTTCCACCGACAACACTTACTCTTGCAATCATTTTTTTCATTTTCTGGGGCGGTTTTATTGTTTTTTCTGAAAAAACTGAAGGACTTGTCCCCCCAACACCTCTCCCCAAAGCGGATGCCATCATTGTGCTGACAGGCGGAGAAAACCGAATAGAGACAGGACTCCATCTCTTACAAAGGGGGCTTGGTTCACGACTCCTTATCAGTGGCGTAAACACCACAACCAATCTGAAAAGTCTCATACATAACATGCATATTACCCCACGGCTTGTCTCCTGTTGTATTGACATTGGACATCAAGCGATTAACACCAGAGGAAACGCTACAGAAAGTGCTGCTTGGATCAAAAAACACCACTATAAAACCCTTTATATCGTCACCCATGATTACCATATGTGGCGCTCGATGCGAGAACTTAAATATTTAATGCCTGATATCCATTTCATTGCCTATCCTGTTAAAAAGAGCGATGCTGAAAGCGCAATACAACAGATCAATCAAATCCGCATTCTTCTATTTCAATATATTAAAACGCTCCAAGTCTATCTCAGAACCGCATTCTAGTCTTTATCCTTCTGACTTTTTAAAAACCTTGCCATCTTCTGACCGCTTCATACCGTTCTTTCCATACCCTTCCACACGAAGTTGCCTCTATAAAAGCTCGAATAGAGCTACCTTCATACAACACAGAACACCCCACACGTGTCACTGTATTGCACGTTCACCCAAGACATCTCTTACATCCCAAGACATCTCTCACAGCACGGGATTGTACATGCCATCCCAATATATTAAGCTCTTGTAAATAAAGCCCCCAGACAACTATAAGATCTTCAAACTTGTTATAGAGATCTATTTATACCACCGTCTTTACGCTTCATAAAAAATAAAAACCGCCCCACCTATATTTTTCCGCCCCCCAATATTACGATAGCTCTTAAGCCACTTGGGATGATTAGTAAGAGGCATGCTTCACGCCTTTTTTCAAAACGAACATAGCAACCTCATATGACATGAAAAGAAGTAATTTTAATAGATTTAAAATAAGAAAATTTATGATACTTAGATTTCTCATTCAACAGAGAGAATGTTAAACTATTATGATAAATCGATATATTAGTAACAATCTCTTCATTCTAAAAAGCATCTTCATAAGAGCATTTTAGATCAGAGATAGGAATAAGCTCAAAACGCACACCGCCACGAACATCCCACACTTTTTATAACAATATCTTTTGGCATAAATCATTTCCCTCTAAAAACACTTTTTGTTTGGCAGCCTCCCCAAAAAAGAACGAAAATTTTTAAACTCTAGCGATCTGTAAACAATAACAATCCAGCTTCTTGTCTAACGCGTTCTCCCTGCTTACTTCCGATCACCCCCGCTCAAAGGACAGATTTCATAAGAGTTGTTATTTCCTCCCAACGTCTCAAAGGACGATGATTCTTATCAGCGACGATTTGTAAATAATCCACTTTCTCTGGGCAGATTCCACTCAGCTTCCCCATTTATATGATTTACTCACATAAGACTCGACGAACAAGCCTGCTTAAAGCTATTCTCCCCTGTCGCTAAAGTCCATGCGTCATCATTTTATCCGTCTACTACCTAAGGTGTTTTATCACATGCAACATATTGATTAATAAAGATAAGTATTCTTCAACTTGAATGATAGCTCTCAATATCATCAGATTCTTTCATTTCAAATCTGTTTTCTGTTGAATCAATCAAAACCCTTTTCTTGCACATCACATAGGACTTGCACATCACAAGGAAAGAGAGCCTGCGTAGCGTAAAACTGTACAAAAAAGGCACGCCTCTCTTATAGTCCGTCTCAAGTGCTAAGAGCTTATTGCAACACCCACACACTAGCAAAGCATATGAGAGTACCAGTTTATTACGACACGGCGCTGTTTTACCGCATAATGGATAATTTCACCTTTTCAGTTTCTCGCACTTCCAATTTTGGCAGATTGCGCACAATTTTCATTGTTTCCAAGCTTACAGTAATAACCCGCTGAAACAATTCCAATGGATAAGCTGGATTACCCACCGTTTCAACAGCATAGCGATTGGCATCATTAACAATCCCACTCGCTTTATCCGTTTTGACAATCTGCCGTTCCATAACCCATTCAAGAGCAGGCCTGCCATTGACCACATACTCATAAGCTTCAAGAGGAATATTCTGCATCGTGATATGCGCATTATAAACCACTGTGCTCTTATCAATAGCACCACGCTTACCAGCAAATTTCATCGCTTCAACACGATAGAAACTCTTCTCATCAGAAACCATCCAAGTTCTTGGATCACCCTGTTTATAGGTAACAGGATAGGGCTCAACCTCTTCATAATTCATATGCAAATCACCAAGCTTTCGCCCCGCTGTTACAAAAGCCCAAAAATCCTCTACTCTTTTAACTATTGGAATACGTGGCAATTCTTTAGACAAATTATGCGCATAACGAGAACGATAATCCTCAGAATGCAAAATCCCATAAACATAATAAAACAAATCATCCTTTGTTATCATTTCACCAGGATATGCTGCCCTAAAATATGCCAACCCTTCATCCGTGAGAGCATCACGCCGCTGCAAACCAGCTTCTTTGCTTTCCTCTGCAAAATTTGCAAATAAATGAACCTGATCTTCCTCTTTATCTAAAGACTTAGTATCTTCATAAATATATCGTGGAAAACATTGACCAGTATCCATTGTATGAAAATTAGGTAAACTCTTAGTCATAAGGACAGAAAAGCCATTGCTTGCTCCAATTCCTGTGACTTGTATTACCCTGTTTCCAAACGCTTTTTCTAAAGGAAATATACGTGGAATTTGAAAGACTCTATGGTTAAAAACACGATTATAATAGAGCCATTGTCGTGTAAAAGGACGATAAAGACTTTGAACTAAGCAATTATTTTCAAATTCAGAAAACTTTCCTCTTACTAATTCTTCTTTAAGGCTACTGCTCCAACTGATCTTTCTAGCATCTGTATTGACAAAATCATTCACAGCATTTGCACGTGTCTTTCGGTCAGAATGTGCATAATAAGTATTATTAAAACGTTCCACTTCACTATTATAGAAGGCAATCATATTGCTCATATTCTTCGCTAGATCTTCACGGCTTGCATTATATGCCCAAGCATCACGACTAGTTTGTACACCACCAGAAAAATCTTCAAAGAGCTTTTTATCACTGCCCTTCTTATCACCTAAGGCTAAAAATTTTTCAAAATCACTGTTCCGCTGATCCAGCCAATCACCATGCTCATCTGGTGTAAGCATCTTCCAGCCGTGTTCACACTTGATACCACCAATACTCCCCAACCTCTGAAGTTCACGGAGCTTCTCTTTTGCCGTGAGATAATCTCCAATATCACGAAAATATATTTTCCCACGCTGTTGAGATTCGGGATTTTTTACGAGAATAGAGATAGCAATGGGAGCTCGAGATCCAGAGCCAAAAATTTTACCCCCTTCTTTTCGAGAAAGTTCTCCAGAAGTTCGTTGATTCCCCCGCAAATGGAAAATATAAAGGCTGCTAAATTCCTCGACTAAACATTTTCGTAAACCATCCGTAGAATGACTATTGATAAAACTTGCATTTGTCACAAAACCAATAACACCACAGTCTTTTATGCGATCACTCGCCCAGCGAATGGCACGAATATAACTGTCATAAAGTCCATTAACATTGCTCGCTTTGGATTGAGCGGCATAAGTTTCACGAATGCGGTTATCCAATTTAGGATAACCAATATTTTTCGCATTGTCGTTTTCACTTTTTTGCCCAGAAGAATAAGGGGGGTTGCCAACAATAACACGAATATCCAGTTCCTTCTGGCGTGAGCGACGTGTGCTGTTATCCACCAGCAAATCACTGATCAGGTCTTTTTCTTGCTCATAAAGCTGGAATGTATCGGTTAAACAAATTCCCTCAAAGGGAATATAATCTCCCCCCATAAGACCATGATAAGTCGTCTCAATATTAATGGCTGCAATATAATAAGCTAAAAGCACGATCTCATTGGCATGAATTTCATGACAAAATTTGTGTTTCATCTCCTCTGGTTTTATCAAACCCGATTGTAAAAGCCGCGTGAGAAAAGTTCCCGTTCCTGTAAAGGGATCCATGATATGCACATCAGATGAGCCAAGCGTTTGCCCAAATTCTTGCTCTAAAACATCATTGACAGAGTGCAAAATAAAATCCACAATCTCAACGGGGGTATAAACAATGCCTAGTTTCTCTACAGTACGTGGAAAAGCATAACGAAAAAACTTATCGTAAAGCTCTACAATCAACCTCTGTTTTGCTTTTGGATCCGTAATGCCACTGGCGCGTAATTTTACACTTGTGTAAAATTTCTCGAGATCTTTGGATTCCTTATCGAGATTCGCCTCATCAAGCACATCAAGCATACGCTGCATAGCACGCGATACCGGATTCTCACGTGTGAACTGATACCCTTCAAACAACACCTGAAAGACAGGACGCGTGATAATATGCTGTGCCAACATCTCAATCGCATCAGCCTCTGTAATCGCATCATTTAAATCATCACGCAGTTCTGCTACAAACCTGTCAAAGGCTTGACGCGCCTCAGTGTTTGGCTCTGCCAGAATACCTGTTAAGCGCGTGATATGATTCTTAGCAATTTCAGCAATGTTGCTCGCCCAATCTTCCCAATAATCACGTGTCCCACATTTCTTGACGATCTTTGCCAAAATCGCACGAGAAATTTCATCCACGCAGAAAGAAAGCTCCTCATTTACCTGATCTGTAAGAGTTAAATCATATTCCGGTGTTCCAATTCCCGCTCGTGCGGGTTGTGAGCGAACCGGAAGATTGTCTACAACAGCTGTAACAGCCTGTAACTCAGTGCTCTGCGTGACGCCAATAATCTCAATCACATTGCTGATATCTTGGCTCAACGATGCCTTATTAATCGTCGCATCAAAACGATCATCATGCGCACGCAAAGCATTTAAAATTTGCCAAACAACCCGATATTTATCATTGTTGTTCAAAGCCTGTTCCACTGGAATCCCAGAGGGAATACCAATTGGCAAAATGACATACCCCATCTTTTTGCCCTCAGAGCGACGCATCACCCGCCCAACCGCTTGCACAACATCAATCTGGCTCTTGCGTGGATTTAAAAACATGATCGCATCAAGAGCCGGAACATCCACCCCCTCAGACAAACACCGTGCATTGGTCAAAATACGACAAACATCTTCACCACTATCAGCTTTCAGCCAATCAAGTAATGCACCACGATCCTTCGCATTGAAAGTGCCATCAACATGCTCAATTTCACACTTCAGAAAGTGCTCATTTTCCGTATCCTCTTTCGTATATTCAAGATATTCTCTAACAACCGCAGAAAATTCATCACACACCAGTTCAGAACTTTCAATAGTTTTACAAAACGCTAAAGCACGACGCATGGGGTGTGGATCCGCACCAACATCAGCCTTCAGATCTTGTTTTGTCAGCGCCTTATAACAGCCAATAATCTTCGTAGCATCATCAAGAACAAGCGAAGACTGGTCATCACTAAGACGCTTCTGAACAGCTGAACTGACCAATTTTTCGTCCATTGCTAAGACAATAACCTTATAATCCGTTAAAAGATCATTCTGTACTGCCCAAGAAAAACCCCGATAAAAAAGTGTTTTACCAAAAAGCTTTTCATCATCCATCGAAGCAAGAACAACATTGGCTTCATTCGCGCGACTTTTTGCATTATCACCAAAAATACGTGGTGTTGCTGTCATATAAAGGCGCTTCTTGGCACGAATAACATCATTAGAATGCACCTTAACAAAATTGGATTCATCCTCTCCAACCAGCGTTGCCCCTGTTGTACGGTGCGCTTCATCACAAATAATAAGATCAAATATTGGCAAACCATACTTTTTCTGAGCATCCGCAACCACCTGAATCGAGTGATAGGTTGCAAATACAACGCTCATCTTATCTGCAACACTCTTACCCGCCTGTTCTGCAAGTTTAGCAGCATTGGTTGTTGCTGGAAAAGCAAGATCAAACACATCAATTTCAGCAACATCATCACTATTTTTACGACGCTTTCCCACTTGTGTATCTGAACAGACAGCAAAGGATCTCAATCCGATTTCTGCATCTGTTGTCCATTCACGAACCGTCTGTGACATCAGTGCCAAGGAAGGAACAAGAAACAAAACAAACTTGCCTTCACCCGCTAAATCCTCAGCAATTTTAAGACTGGTAAATGTCTTACCAGTACCACAAGCCATAATAAGCTTACCCCGATCTGCTTGAGCAAGCCCAGCACGCACATCACGCAACGCCTCCTGCTGATGTGGACGGATTTTCTTTTTATCCTCCAACACAACTTTGCCCTGGGCTGCAAAAGTTTCCCAACGGATCGGACTTTGTTGTATATTGGAAAGATTAATCCGTATAACAGGAATATCCTGCCCCCGTATCATTGTTTCAGCGTTATCACTCCAAGCACCTTCAGTACTATCTATAATAACACGCCGCTTGAATGGAGCTTTCCCTGATGCCGAAATAAAACTATCAATATCTGCTTTTTTAATCCGATATGCGGCATCATAAAATTTACATTGGATTGCCGCAAAACCCTCTTCATTACGAATCTTTGCCACAAGATCGATACCAGTATCATGAACATCCCAATCATTTTCACGAGCCCAATCTTTAAAGGTTTGAACCTTTTCATAACATCCAGACTGAAGAGGATCATGTGTTAGATAAGCAAGAGCAAAACGCTCAAAATATGTACCTTTGTCCCGTTCGGTACGCGCTTTATCACGATAGGTCTGTAAAAGCGATTGTAGCGTCGTCATGCTTTTCTCCCTATTAAAAACATCTTCAATTATCGAATCGAGACCTATTCATTAATGCCTCTTGTTCTACCCAAAAAACTTAAAAAAAGCTTAAAATTGCTTGATTTTAAGACATTTCTTCTATGCTTAATTAAATCAACAAGAGAGAATCTTTTGATCCTTTTGAGTATCCCCCAAATCATATGATGCATTTAGTGATGTCTATATCCCTATGGAAATAAACGGTAAGGCGTGATGATTTTGAAAATACTTTTTGCCTTTTGTTAAGAATACAAAATAAAGTGCGCAATAATTTTAGGATTTAGCTTAAGAATGAGAGAGAGGGGAATGGATACGACACCTGAGAACACTCAAGACACCAAGGAAGAAACTCCACACACAAAACAGCGCATTTTACAAACGATCATGCATATAATTTCACTATAATACGAAAAATATTAGTCGTGATATTCAAAATTTTGATTTTTGAAATATTTCTTTATCTTTTGTTCTTTAGTAGACTAATTATTCGCTTCTTATACTTTATAGCGGGTGGTTTTAGAATTCTTTTTTATCTGTATCGGACTTGTAACAGGAGGGAGAATACCATACCAACTAGATATACCATTGCTCATCACTAGCGCCATTATGTTCTTTAGCAGCATAACTGCAGCTTGGTATTACGATGTTCTCTTACTTCATCTCACATCTGCTGAATATGAGCTTATTCTTTTTCAATAAATGAAAGCCCTTTCATTCATACATCATTCAAAATAAGAAGCGATCCGCCTCTCAAACTTTTTGTATTCCTCACCAAACTCATGAAATCAAACCCGCATCTCACGGTATTAGTTCTTAAGATCGGAGCGCCCCCTACCGAGTATCTGTCGGCATCCTTACCCTAGAAACTCAAATGGCTTGTTTATCCTTCAGCTCCAAAATCATGAGATAAGGCAGAAAAAAGCGATGCCTTAAACAAAATATTCTAAAGAAAGCTAAGTTACTCGCATAAAGGAACAGAAAATGGCTGTGTCTTAGGGCACATTTTAAAACTTGAGCACAATCATAATTTATTTGCATAAACCTAAAAACCTATAATTTGCACCACCCTCTGCAAAACCAAAAGTGAGAAATCCTCATAACCTCTTTTCCGAAAATCTTAAAAAGACTAAACGAAACCTCTTAAACTACTCAGCTATCTCGATACCAGTTCATTTTTTTGGAAGAATGGAGGTTTAAACTGTTTTTGGCATCAACCTTCTTTTTTGTTCTTTTGTTTGTTAGCAGATATACTTATTCACTTCTCCGCCTCTTTTTAAATTAAATCTTAAAAATCGTTGCGCAGTATATTTCATTTGTCCTCCCCTTCACATCTCATAAGACGAAGATTTTTAACAAAATTCAGTCTGCAAGCAATCTCATTCTAACGGGTTCCATTTAACTTCTCCTTAATAGGATTTACTTCCATAAGACTCGACAAGAAAGATTTAAAAATATTCATCATGCATTCTCAAAACATTTAATACCTCAAGAAGGCTTATATGCCTATCATATCTCACATGATGTGGCGCGCTATAAGAAACGTTCACCTCTAGTGGTACGCTCCACTTATCGAATAAAACATTTTCTAATATAGAGCAGCGAATAATACTAAACTTCCCATTCATGTTTTGCTTCATAAACGTTTCATCCAAGTGGAAAACATCACAACAAACATGCCCTTATTGATACAGCCTAATCGCGTGAGAGGGCAACAACAGGGTCAAGCCGTGAAGCTTGCCGCGCTGGTGAAAAGCCAAAACATATTCCAATGAGGGTTGAAAAAGTAAGAGACATAAGGACTGATTCAATGGTATAAACCAAATGGATAGGTGCCTTAAACAGAAGAAACAAGCCACCGATAGAAAATCCAAACAAGATCCCCAAACCACCACCAATCACACAAACCAAAATCGCTTCAATGAGAAATTGCTGCAAAATATCACTTTGCCGTGCACCAACTGCCATACGCACGCCGATTTCATTAATCCGCTCAGAAACGGTGACCAGCATAATATTCATCACCCCAATACCTCCCACAATCAATGAAATAGCTGCAATTGAAGAAATTAAAAGTGTTAAAACATTTGTACTCTCCATAACACGTTCACGGAAGAATTCAGAATTTCTAATGAAAAAATCTTCCCCGCCATGCCGCATAATGAGAAAACGTTTCACCATGGTCTCCGCTAAATGTGAATCAATATCATCAGCAACCCTAACGGTAATTGCACGAACTTCTGTTGTGCCAAGAAAACGCGTCTGTACTGTTGTATAAGGTAAATAAAGCTGTAATGTATTCGATGTGTTTCCACTTGCTTGGTTTTGCGAATCAACAACACCAATAATACGCGCTGGAACATTACCCACAAGCACCACCTTTCCAAGGGGGCTTTCATGGCTATGGGGAAAAAGAATAGACAATGCTTCTTTCTCAATCACGAGATCAACCGCCCGATCATGCACACTTTTTTGATCAAAAAACTGTCCTTTGAAAATTTTAAGCCCCTGTGTCTGAAAAAATTGTTCCCCCACCCCCACAATGACGGCATTGACTTCAACTGCGCCAAAACGCACTTTCGAGCTTGTTGAAATCTGTGGTGTTACACCAGAAACATAAGGTAACCCAGACAAGGCTTCTGCATCAGCTTCAACAAGACTTGTTATTTTCTCTGCTTGTGGATCAGAAAAACTTTTGCCAGGAAAAATAGTTAATGTATTAGCACCCAAACTTTTAAAATTTTCCAGAATCTTCTCTCGTGTACCATTCCCTAAAGCCACCATAGCAATAATCGCCCCAATACCGATAATCACCCCAAGCATTGTTAAAAAAGTTCGCATTCGATGTGCATTCATTGCTAACAAAGCCATGACAAACGCCTCACGGAATCGCTCAACAAAAGAACGAAAAAAGCCCAGTTTTTGTTGGCCCTTTAGATTTTGTTGTTCCTGAAGAGATTTTCCACCAACTTTTGTTTTTGCAACCTTTGACCGCTTATCGGCAATAATTTCCCCATCACTGATTTCGATAATACGCTCTGCTCTTTCAGCCACCTGCATATCATGGGTTACAATGATAATGGTACGCCCTTCTTGATGAAGTTCATCCAAAATACGCAATACTTCTTGCCCACTCTTTTTGTCCAATGCACCAGTTGGTTCATCTGCAAGAATAACCTCCGCATTATTCATGAGCGCACGGGCAATAGAAACACGTTGTTGCTGACCACCGGAAAGCTGATTTGGACGATGATTGACCCGATCACCCATGCCCAAACGCGTTAAAAGATCTTGTGCACGCTTTTTCCTTGCTTCCACGGCACATCCCGCATAAATAGCCGGAATTTCAACATTACCAAGAGCTGTCAATTCATTCAACAAATGGTAGCGCTGAAAAATAAAACCAAAATGATTACGTCGCAAAGCCGACAATTCATCAGCAGAAAGGGAAGCTGTTTCTTTACCAGAGATCCAATAACGGCCAGAAGTTGCCCGATCAAGACAGCCTAAGATATTCATCAATGTAGATTTTCCTGAACCAGAAGCTCCCACAATCGCTACCATTTCACCACGTTTAATGGTAAGATTGATATTTTTCAAAACGGTAACAAACGTTTCGCCCGCGGGAAATTTGCGCACAATATTTTCCAAGACGAAGACAGCATCTGCTTGGTTCGTGTTCATGGTTTAACTCTCGTCTTCGCTATGCATGTTAGAAGACTCTGGCATCACTCCATCAGACGAGCCGGTGATGACAACATCACCCTCGTTAAGTCCTGAAACAATCTCTGCCATAACCTTGTTATTCAACCCAACGCTCACCTGTTTAGTAACCACCTTATTTTCCCCCACCAAAACAGAAACCCATGCTTTACGCTCTCTTGTCTCATCGCGTAAAGCATCACTTGGAACCAACAAGACATTCTGCGCGCGCCCTAAGATAATATGAACTTGAGCAGTCATATAGGTTCGCAAAAAATTGTCCGCATTATCAACATGTAGAATTCCATTGTAATAGATAGCCGACGATATTAAAGCACTAGAACCGCCCACCATACCAGGATTAATACTCACATCAGCACGAATTGCTTCAGGAGCCGGTTCTACCTTTTCTAAAACGCCTTCATAACGACGCTGAGAATTACCTAGAACTGTAAAATAAAGTGGTTGTCCAGCTTGGACTTTAAGAATATCGGCTTCTGAGATTTGCGCCTTGATCGTCATCTTTGATAAATCACCCAAAATAACAATTGTTGGCGCCGACTGAACCGCATTCACATTTTGCCCTTCTTCCACCACTGTTGCCAAAACCGTTCCCGCTGAAGGAGCCGTGATGCGTGTATAACCTAAATTAACCTCTGCACTTTCTACATCAATTTGTGCTTGCACAATCTGCTGACGAAGTTGTTCAATTTGTGCCTCGCGTATTTTCACCTGTGTCGTAGCCTCATCGAGGTTCGCCCGTGAAATCGCACGTGTTTCGATCATTTTTTTCTGACGCTCTAAATTTTTCTGTGCAAGAGAAAGATAGGCTTCTTGCTCTACTAAACTCGCATAATAATGCGATAATGCTGCTTTTTTTCTTTTTAAATCATTTTCCTGATCTGTAGGATCAATTTCTGCCAAGAGATCGCCTTCTTTCACAACACTCCCAGGGGAAACGCGCATTGACACCACACGCCCTGTTGCACGCGCACCAACAGCCACCAACCGATAAGGACGCACAAGACCAGAAGCTAAAACACTTTCCTCAATATCTCCACGCTTCACCACTGCTGTGATATAAGTTGGAGTAGATGTTCCAAAAAAAACAGAACGTAAACACAACAAGAGAATGAGAAATATAGCAGTTAAAAAGAAGGAAAGTTTTTTGTGTTTTGTAATGAAATTTTTGAGTAAGTTTTTTTTCATTTCCCTACCTTTGCACGCGAACGAGGTGCATTATCAACGACTTCTGGACGCGATACATCAACAACGCCATCCCAGCCTCCCCCCAATGCTTTCATCAACGTGATATATTGCGTAACCAAAGAAACACGGCTATCTTTAAGCGCCATTTGTGCAGAATAATAAGAGCGATCAGCATTTAACAATTCAAGAAAACTAGTATTTCCATTCTCAAAAAGGCTCCGTGAAAGTTTTAAGGAATGAAGAGACGCTTTATTCGCAACGATTAGCTTTTCTAAGCGTTGATGTTCCTTCGTTAATCTTACAAGCGCATTTTCTACATCTTCTAAAGCCTCCAACACAGCAGCTCGATAAGCAATAAAAGCTTGATCACGCTGTGCACGCGCTACCACAATAGAAGCCTCAACCTGACCTCCATTAAAAAGAGGAAAACGCAGACCAGGTCCAAAAGACCAGCCAATCGTTGAATTTTTCCATAACTGATCAATTGCCGTTGCTGCTGTCGAAATATTACCTGTTAAAGTAAGTGATGGATAGCGATCTGCTTCACGTTGACCAATTCGCGCTGTCGCTTGCGCATATTGACGCTCCGCCCGTCGTAAATCCGGACGTGTTAATAAAATATCAGCCGGAATTCCTGCTGGTATTGGCCAATGTGGTTGTGGTATCTTTGCATGCTTAGCATTTTTTTGTAAAAGATCCTTCAATGCCGTCGGCACACGACCTGTTAAGACAGAAAGGCGATGAACGCTCATTGCTAAATTCGCTTCCATCTGTGATATATCTGCTTCTGTATTTGCCATTTGTGCTTGCGCATTTGAAACATCGAGCTCTGAAACATCACCAGCTTTTAATCTAGCGCGCATCAATTCATAGGTTTTACGTTGTGATACAGCAATTTGCCGCACAATAAACAACTTTTGTTGCCAACCACGCATTTGCACATAATTTGTTGCCACATCTCCAAGCAGTGTCACCATGGTAGCGCGCATATCTTCCACAGCCGCATCAAGACCATAACGCGCTGCTTCAACCGCTCGTTTATGCCCACCAAAAAAATCAAGCTCCCAGCTTGCATCAAAACCACTACTATACTGGTTTAAAGACACATCAGACTGTCCAGAACGACTACGGGTTCCTGAAATTGAATTGGACACATTTGGCAAAAGAGTTCCCACAACCTGTCCCAAACCCGCACGCGCCTCACGTACCCGCGCTTTGGCAACAGCAACATTATTATTTCCAGAAATCGCGTAATCCATTAACGCATCTAGAACAGGGTCATTCAAACGCCGCCACCATCCGGCAAGCGCAACTGACTGCCTTGCAATCTGTGCAGATTTTTCTCCCCAAACTGCTGGAACACGAAAAGATGTTTTCTGGTAATTAGGACCAACCATACATCCTGACAAAAGCAAACACAACAAGACACTAGAAAATAATCCACGAGAAGCGCCCCATTTGAGATTTCTGATATACATTCAGTCTCCCGCATTCTTTCAGAATCATTATTTAATATTAATACTTTATTTACCTCTTATTTCAAACTTGACGTGAAAAATCAAACACAGTTTGCACAGGAATATGATCTGAAGGACGTTCCCATCCGCGCGCATCACGAAAAATCGAAAGATCTACAACAAAAGGTACTAAATCTTGAGAAGACCAAACATGATCAAGCCGCCGCCCATAATCGGTAAATGCCCAATCGCGTGCACGATAACTCCACCATGTGTAAAGCTTGGTAGGAACAGGGATATGCAACCGCATGAGATCAACCCATCCACCTTGACAACACAAAGCTTTTAAACGCTCGGTTTCAATGGGAGTATGGCTTACAACCTTCAACAATTGCTGATGAGACCAAACATCCTCTGCCAAAGGAGCAATATTCAAATCGCCCACCAAAAGAGAAGAAAGACCATCTCCTTGATCAGCACAAATGGAGGACATTTCTTCTAAAAAATCAAGCTTATGCCGAAATTTTTCATTCACATCAGCATCAGGAATATCTCCCCCAGCAGGAACATAAAAATTATGAATCCGCAAGCTTCTCCCATAGGCTTCCACAATAACTGAGATATAACGGCAATCTTGGTTTTGGCAAAAGAAACGCTTTTCTACCTTTTTAAAAGGCAAACGAGAAACAATAGCCACCCCGTTATAAGATTTTTGTCCACTCAATGCGATATGCTTATAACCCGCTGCTTCAAAAGCCTCCACTGGAAATAAAGCATCTGGACATTTCGTTTCCTGTAGGCACAAAACATCTGCGGAAAAGAGTTCCAAATACTGAAAAACCTGTGCAAGACGCAAACGAATAGAATTAATATTCCAAGTTGCAATACGAAAGAACATCCATTTCAATCCCAATGAAATAACACAGCACTATTTCTTCGAAGGAAGTGTAAACATTCCATTAGCGAACCGGACGTCTGTCCGCACATTCATAATCTGCACAGTAGTTTCCAAATTTTGTTGGTCAACAATTGTCCACTGCCGCAAAGCAGAGCCTTTAGAATCAAAAACCATCCTTATTTGCCCTGCCCCAATCGTTTTATCACGCAGAACAATCGTCACCGCCCCTGGATCTTCGCGAAATGCGAATAACCGCCCAGAAGATACATCAATTTTATCATCTAGCAAAAACTTCATTGGCGTTTGCGAAAGTTGTGAAAAATTCCAAGTATTCAAAGCCCGATTGTTAATACCTACAAATTGGCCATCTGCAATAATCTGTAAAGGCATTTTTTTGTAAATGAAACGAATTTTCCCTGGGCGCTCTAAATAAAATGTCCCCTGAGACATTTTCCCCTTTGGACTAAACTGGATAAAATCACCTGTCATTGTTTTGATTGCCGCAAAGTGATTTACAACATTTTGCGCCTTTATCACTTTATTAGATGCTTGCGAAAAAACAGGAAAAGTGAAATACCAAAAGATAATAATTCCCACCAACCCAAAGACTCTTCTTTGCGGCAAAAAAGACGTTTTCATAAAAAATGCTCCCAAGCAATGCTTAATTGACTTTATAATTTATAACTTAAGTGACCAACGATGAATAAATACCCTTCTTTATAAAATATAAGATATTGTTTGAAAAAACTATCAAAAGATTTTTAAAAGTATTCTTCTTCGACAGTCTCAAAAACTTTCCGCTTAACCATATCATTTACTAGACTAATGATACCTTCTTCTTCCATCTTTTCAATCAATGTTGTGGCACGATTATAATCAATACCTAAAAGACATTGAATATAAGAAGCTGAAGCCTTACGATCACGAAACACAATAGCAACAGCTTGACTATAGGGATCATCTACTAAAGAAAAAGATAAAAAACATCCTTCTTTATTTCTTGCAAGCTCTTGCGGTATCATTTCCAAATAATCAGTCTGCATTTAAGTTTCCGAAAGCATCCAAATTCCTGCTTTTCTAAACGCATAATATATTCTTTCCCACTCCTAATCTATGAAACAACATAAATTATAGTCAATACATAACGGATTAAGTACTAAGCATATTGCTCGCGAATCTAAAAGCTTTTTTAAGTGGCAAAAATGCTTTTTTGACTTCCTTCCAACCCAAAAGAATAAAAATTTCCACCGGAACCAATCTGTAAACAGTTTGAAGTTTAGCAGATTTCACTTAGCTTCCTACCCCATAGATTCATTTATATAAGGCTCGACAGATAAGCCTTGCCCTAAATATTTAGAGCGCACTTTAAAAGACACTTAAATATCAAGACTTACATGCTTTTATACCCCTACATTCGCAATGACATTATTTTATACCAAGATATTGATTTATAATAAATTATCTTTTTAACTTAAATCATAACGCCAAATACAGTAAGATTCTCTCATCTTATACTCTCTCATATTGAATTAATTCACATCATTTGCTTGCACGTTACAAGCAAGGTTGGTGTATGGATAAAAGTTATATGAGATATAAGAATCCCCTTATAAAGAGTCTCAAGTGCCAAGGAGCTATCGCAAATCGAGAACTGGTATATGAAAATGCAGACTTTCTACGATACAGTAGAATAAACACTTGTTTTATAAGATATTATAAAAGCAACTATAAAGATTTTTCAAAAGCGTTCTTCTTCGGCAGGCACTAAAATTTCTCGTTTCCCTGCGTGATTTGCTGGACTAATGATACCTTCTTCTTCCATCCTCTCAATCAATGTCGCAGCACGGTTATAACCAATGCCTAAACGGCGTTGAATATAGGAAGTCGAAGCCTTACGATCACGAAGCACAATAGCAACAGCTTGGCTATAAGGATCATCTTCTGAAGGAGAAGCCAAAGAAACATCGGCACCATCCTCTTCAACTTCTTGCGTAATTGTTTCCAAATAATCCGGTCGTGCTTGTGCTTTGAGATGCGCAACAACCTGCTCCACTTCATCATCCGCAACAAAAGGACCATGCACACGTTGAACACGTCCTCCTCCCATCATAAAAAGCATATCTCCTTGTCCCAATAACTGCTCAGCCCCCTGCTCGCCTAAAATTGTTCGGCTATCGATTTTTGAACTCACTGAAAAAGAAATACGTGTAGGAAAATTAGCTTTGATCGTCCCAGTAATAACATCGACAGAAGGACGCTGCGTCGCCATAATTACGTGGATACCGGCAGCACGTGCCATTTGTGCTAAACGTTGAACCGCGCCTTCAATATCTTTACCAGCAACCATCATCAAATCAGCCATTTCATCAATAATGACAACAATATAGGGCATAGGACTAAAATCAAGCGTTTCCGTTTCATAAAGAGGCTCTCCGGTCTCGCGATCAAATCCAACTTGAATTGTCCGCGCCATTGTCTCTCCCTGACTTGCTGCTTCCCTAAGACGTGCATTAAACCCATCAATATTACGAACGCCTAATTTTGACATTTTACTATAGCGCTCTTCCATTTCACGCACAGCCCACTTTAAAGCAATCACGGCTTTTTTAGGATCTGTCACCACGGGTGTTAATAAATGAGGAATGCCATCATAAACTGAAAGCTCAAGCATTTTCGGATCCACCATAATGAGACGACATTGTTCAGGTGTCATACGATAAAGCAATGATAAAATCATTGTATTGATAGCAACAGACTTTCCCGATCCTGTTGTACCAGCAACCAAAAGATGGGGCATTTTTGCTAAATCTGCAATAACAGCTTCTCCCCCGATTGTCTTACCCAAAGCAAGTCCTAGCTTTGCTTTGCTGTCAATAAATTCTTGCGCCTGCAACATTTCTCGTAAATAAACCATCTCACGCTTTGCATTAGGCAATTCTATTCCAATCACATTGCGTCCTGGAACCACCGCAACACGCGCCGAAATCGCACGCATTGAGCGTGCAATATCATCTGCCAAACCAATGATACGGGAGGACTTAATGCCAGCAGCCGGTTCAAATTCATACAAAGTTACCACCGGTCCAGGACAAGCATCAATAATTTGCCCCTTGACTCCAAAATCTAACAAAACCCCTTCAAGTTCCTGAGAATTTGCTCTTAAAACAGCAGGAGAAAGTTTTGCATCCCTAACAGACGGCGGTGGAACCGAAAGATAATCTACAAGAGGAAGAACAAAACCACCATTTGAAGAAGCTGTTAAAGACTTTCGATTTTTAGCAGGAGAAACATAGGCTTTATTTTGATTTTCCTCACACTTTACTTTTTCACCCAAAAAAGTTGGCTCAATCCGATCAAATGACTTTCCTTTCCCTTTACTTTGAAAACGCCTTTTGAAACAGAACAAACGAAAAAAACGCGCTTGTAAAAAATAAAAAAGATGTAAAAAAGCGCCGCAAGTTGTCGCAAAAAAACCATGATTTTCACGTTCATCCTCTGCGGCATATTCCGTATCTTCTTCCAACTCAAAAACTGGATTAACGATTTCGTCTTTTGGAATACTTTTTTCTTTTCTTTTCTTTGTTCGACGCCGCCATATCACATTGCCAGCAAAAGCAGCAGTAAAAAACCCTAAAAGAATAAAAACAACACTGAAAAACACCGTGTAAGGAGGAGAAAGAAAAAGAGGAAAGACTGAAGAAGCAACACTTAAAACTTTATCTCCTAAAACCCCTCCCAATCCCATTGGCAATGGCCAATAAGTAAAAGAAGCAACAGGTGACATAAGGGCAAAAGCAATTAAAAAACAAATGGTTGATAGCACCCATAAAAAAAAGCGAAAAGTCAAATTGTAGATATTCTTTTGCGCCAACAAGAGAAAAGACCAAAATAACGGCGGCAACAAAACAGCAAGACTTGCCAAGCCAAAAAACTGCATAATAAAATCTGAAAAAATTGCCCCCATCCACCCCATAAGGTTTGTAACCTCATTTGTACTTGCATGGGTTAAAGATGGGTCCGCAACATTCCACGTCGCCAAAGCAAACACACAAAAAATAATAAAGCCCAAAAGCCCAAGCCCAATAAACACCCCTATCTGACGTAAAAACATCTCAATAAGACGCGAACTTTGAGAATTTCGCACTTCTAATGAATCATAAGGAGAAGAACTTCGGTGCATCTATCAATTCCAAATACAAAACTTTCATATTTTAAAGAGTTATAACTCCCTCTCTCTCTTAAAAAGGATGAAGCTTAAACTCTATGCCGATTTGTAAACAAATAGCCTGTAAACAATCCGACTTCTCATCTAGCGCGTTCTACCTTCTAACCACTTCATATCATTCATATACTACCACTCTAAGAGACAATCCTTCATAAGGCGGATAAAAAGCTTTTCCTGAATATTTATCACACGATCAACCAAAAAATACCTCATGTGTAAAGTGTTACATGGGTGCTACAGCACCTTCCTAAACAGATGATGTTTTTTACGCTACATCATGATAACGGCAAAATATGAATACTGTTTTAACCATCACGAATGAACACAATTTTTTATCTATCATACTAACTAAATGTCCCCCTTCAGAACAGGTAACACTGAAGTAACTCATACAACTTAAAAATACACGACCACCTTTGTTTATTTTTAGTTTTCTTTTTTATCAACCAAGTGTAAAAAGAATTGAAGAGGATATTCAAAAAAAGCTTATCCGATAAATCTGCAAAATGAGTCACATAAATGATTAAGCAGAAGAACTCTGAAAAACCAATCTATCATCAGATTGGCGCTAAAAATAAACCTCGTTTTATAAAGCAGAGAGAAAAGTAAAAGTTAAGATATGTTAGGCAATGTAAAAAGATATTCTTTTTAAAAGAAAGCAAACTATAAACAATGGAAGAAGTATTGTGTGTTCTAATCGCAATAAAGACGTACAACCCAATAAAAAAATAAAATCTCATAAAACGAAACAATGTGATCTGCTCATTGCAGGAGGAGCGGCTGTCGGTTTAACTCTAGCGATAGCACTCAAACAAACAGCCCCTAATCTGAAAATAAAAATCGTTGATGCTGCTCCACAAGGAGATACCCCTGCTTCTAACATACGAACCATTGCCCTTGCTGCTGCTTCTATTCGTATGTTAAAACAATTACAATGTTGGGAACCTATAAAACCCTATGCGCAACCCATTCATTCAATGATCATCACAGATACAAGCACAAGTGATCCTGTCAAACCCACTCTTTTAACCTTTGAAGGCGACATTAACCCTGGTGAGCCCTTTGCTGCTATGGTAGAGCATAGAGAGCTCATCAACACTTTAAAAAAACGTGTCAAAGATCTCAATATCCCTGTTATTGCAAACACGCGTGTCATTGATTTTCATCAAGAAGACCAGCATACAACTGTCACTTTAAATAATGAAGAGGTTTGGCAAACAAAATTGCTTATTGCAGCCGATGGAGCCCATTCGAAATTACGCCAAAAAGCAGGCCTTAAAAACTTTTCTCATCCCTATAAACAAACAGCAATCATCTGCACAGTTGAACATGAAAAACCTCATAATGGTCAAGCAATTCAACATTTTTTACCTGCCGGTCCTTTTGCTCTTCTCCCTCTCAAAGGCAACCGATCCGCCATTGTGTGGAATGAAGGTCATAAAACTGCGCAATATTATCTCAAAGCTGATGAACTTATTTTTGAAGCAGAACTCGAAAGACGCATTGGCCATCGATTAGGCAAACTCTCTTGGGATGGCGAACGTCAAGCTTTTCCTTTGAGTCTTTCTTTAACACGTCAATGCGTTAAACCACGTTTTGCTCTCGTTGGTGATGCCGCCCATACCATCCACCCCATTGCAGGACAAGGACTCAATTTAGGATTACGCGATAGCGCTGCCCTCGCTGAAGTGATTATTGAAACAGCACGTCTAGGCCTTGACATTGGCTCTCTCACTGCTTTAGAGCGCTATCAAAGCTGGAGACGTTTTGAAATCGTCCGTATGGCTTTAAGCAATGATTGGCTTAATAAACTCTTTTCTAATGATAGCCTTCTTTTACGGATGCTCCGCGATACCGGCCTTGGAATCATTAATCAAGCGCCCAAAATAAAAAAATACTTCATTCAAGAAGCTGCCGGACTCACTCCAAATGCCCCACGTCTTCTACAAGGCTTCCCACTTTAAGAAAAAATTCATACCATTCTACAACCTTTACCTCTCTCCTTCAAAGAACAAAAAACTCCTATCTCATACAATCTGTTTACAAACCAGATTCCTGTCGAGTAATTCTCTCTTGACTTCCTCCTCCCATATTTCACTTCACATAAGACTCGACAAGCAAGCTACATTCTAAGAATATTCACTACGCACTGAAAAAAAATGTCTCAAAAAAGTTGCCTTATACCTCCACACCATAAAAGAAGACATTTCACGTCATAACGAAATAAACAAGACTTTTTAGCACACAACACTTTTATTTATAATAATAATTCATTATTCTTATATTGAATGAGAAAGCTGAAGATCATAAAATACTCTTATTTCAAATCTCTCTCATGTTAAAGCAATCAAAATCATTCGCTTGCACATCACAAGCGAGAGTGTCCTATAAATAAAAACAATTAAACAAAGCAATAAAAAGCCTCCCCCTCTCAAGTACCAAGAGCTTTAGCAGCAGTGGAAGCAAGTAAGTGTATAATGGCGCCAGCTTACACTTTTTATTGAAGTAAAAAATGGTGGACTACAATGGATCTTATATGATCATAGGAACTTTTACGTTATACTATTCACGAGAAGCGCCGTAAAATAAGCTTAATTGCTTTGAAACGTTTTTTTTAAAAAAGCGCGTAAATTGGTAACACAAATGTATTGCGTTTGGAGCATTCTGTTTCTCAAACAGACTCTTTAACTTATTGTGGAATACCACATGATTTCAGGAAAAATATTCTGATATATAATTAAAGTGTTCCGTACTCTATACCATCACACACAATTGTAAACCTGTATATCACCCCCCTATTTCACACCATAAAAGAAGATAAACCGCAATAGAAATAACCCAATTCTTTTATTTTCAAATACGCTCTTTATTCATTATTCATAAATGCTCACAAATGAATTTTAATCACAAACGCTCAAAAATATGTCATAAATTCTATAAACCCACAACAGCCATAGAAATTTTTCATTTTCTACACACTCACTCATCTCAATTAAACCAACGATAAACAAAGTAAATGCCTCATATATATCTTACAGAAAAAAGGCCAAACAAACTCTATAATATCAGGATTGTTCTACAGAACAGTATTTCAAAAATATAAGTATGCTAATTTATCAACCTCTTAATTGATAAAACTCTTTATTTGCATAGACGAAAAAGAGCAATGTCAATAAAACGATAAAAAGAAGCAAAATATCCCCCTCTCTCAAATGCCAAAAAGCAATTATAATATTTTAATCTGGCATTATCATTATGCTTGCCAGATTATAACAACAAAACCTTTTGCATTTAAATAAATTTGTTCATGCTCCCTATCATTGTATTTGGTCACTCAATACTTTAATATATTTGTTCAGTATGTTTATACAATCAAATTACCCAAAAGAGCACACTTCTTGCATTTACATTCCTTGGTATTCCCTTATCTTTTAAATATCGCACACGTGTTACGTTACTTCGAGTTCATCAAGTGTATACCCATTCTCCAACCACTCTTTAATCCACTTAGGTCTACGTCCACGCCCATTCCATAATTCCCATTGGTTATTGGGATTTCTATAATGGCGCTCTTTGCTTACAAGATCAGCGATATCAATTCCATGGGCATTAGCAATTTCAAGAATTTTTCGTCGCGCATTTTGCTTTTCCTTTGCTTGCCGTTTTTTTAATTCCACATCGATTTGTGTACGCATCTCTTGTAGTTCATCAAAATTCATATTCTTGAGATCATTCACCTTAATTACTCCCCTTGCAAAAAAGAATCTTTTCTTGCCATATTTTAAACACAATTATAGACAATTTCTGTCTATTTATTATCGAAATTAAAATTACGATACATATATCACTTTGACGGAGATGTGCTTTGGACCACAAAGAGCTATTTATTGGTATATCAATTACCACCACTGCATCTTTTTTCAGTTCAATTGCTGGAACTACTAAATGCAGTGCTCAAGCACCATCACACCTCTCTGACTCTCATAAATCAGGTGTCAAAAGTAAATATAAATCATCACTCTATAAGTTATGGCAATACGCAACAAAGAACAAGCCCTCTCTGTATAATGATGGTGTAGTTCGTTATAACAATAAAACCTCCGCTCACACACAGCGGCTTTTTACTTCGTATAAATGTTTTTTGAAGAGATTTTTTCAACTAGAGAATTATATAAAACAAGCAGCTTCAATACAGTATCGAAGATTATTATTTTTTAAAAACTCCGTCTTTTCTCGTGGTTCCAATAATATTGGTTGGCGTAATATGCTCTATTTTGTTCCACGCTTTTATCTTTCTTGTTGGATATTCGCATATATTAAAAATATTCTTAGGAGAAAACAAAACAATAATCACAAGGGATATTCTAAGCTAAACAATCTCGTTCTGCAAATTTATAAAATCAAAAAACAACGAGAAAAAGCACCACAAAGAATGAGCATTTATATTAATAAAATTCTTCATAATAAGGTGTATTGCTAATGATTGTTCCAGATTTAACATTTTTTGCTGCTGCATACATGTCCAATACGCCCCCCCCCATGACATTTTCAGTTATCGCCGAGCAAGAAGCACAGGACAATGTCTATGTAACAGATGATAAAGATAACTTGTTTTATCAATCATCTCAGCTTGAGAAAACAATCGCAACAGCTGAACAGTTTAAACAGAATAAACATAATTTCAACATAATTTCAGGGAAAATTAGTGTTGGAAATGTGAAATTGTGTTCTCTTTTTGATGTGTTTGATTTTTGCAGAAATATTAAAGCTGAACAAAGCGCTTTAACTTACTGCTATGAACAAACAACATCAAAGCGCATCTTTGAAAAAGCGACTTTGCAGTCTGTGCTGAATTTTTACGATACAGAAAATTCAAACAACATCTCTGTGCAGAAAGTTACTTCATATATTGGAGCAAAGGCTGCTGTACAAGAAAATGAAGATTTGCAGGAGCCTGTAAAGCTTAAAAAAGAAGAACCAGAACAGACAACTAAAGTAGATTCTCTTCCTCTCTCTTCAAAAGGAGAGGAAGATGCATTTACACATAAAGAAAGTGGCGCCCGCGATGCTTTTTCAGCTGAAGATTCTTCTTCATCGAGAGGATCGCTAGAGTGACAACTGATATTTTCACGAAACACTAGAATTTTGATAGGATATTATAATGAAAGGTAGATAAGAAAATGTTAAAGCTCTAATTAGTAAGATTGAACAAAATCTTTTCTAATTGAGGGCAAAGATAATGAAAATGATAGAACAAAACAGCGTTGATATAGCATTTAGTCAAAAAGCGGCACGTGAGATTACGGTCGTGATGCTTTCAGAAAAAGAATGGTATTTCACGTTTATTTCCGATGATCCAATCACCGGAAAGCCAAATAAATATACGTTACTTACACAAAGAGGAAAATTAAGAACTTGGGCTGATCCAAAATATCTCTTTAAGTTTCTTCATGAACGAGGGGTCATTTGTGGGAGTTTTAATCTTAATCAGGATAAAGAACATGAAACAATTAAATATTCTTCACACAACAGCTCGTAATAAAATTGCTTTATTTTCTGCAGCTTTAACCGTATTCTCTATGGCACATCCCATCTGCGCTCAAGCGCAAGTTTTAAACAACGCAAAGACAGCTTTAGGTGCTCTGAAAACAGATCTTATTAACAGTATTATCCCTGTTGCTGCTGCCGTTATCCTCTTGTGCTTAGCAATTGGTTATGCAGGACGATACATCGGAAAGGATACGTTTGTACGCTGGGCAATTGGTGTTGTCATCGCTGGTTCAGCAGCTGAACTTGTCAAAATGCTATTTGGAACAGCTCCATGAATTATACGTAAGTATAATTTTAACAAAATAGATTTTACTTATTAATTTTAAATAAATTAGTAATAATCTCAATGGTGTTGAAAATAACGATAAAACTCTTAAGAGAATAGAAAATGAAACAATTAAGTAAATCTAAATCAAAAAATAATCGAATTATTGCATTTTCTGCAGCTTTAACCGTATTCTCTATGGCACATCCCATATGCACTCAAGCGCAAGTTTTGGGCAAGGCAAAGACAGCTTTAGATACTCTGAAAACAGATCTTATTGACCATATTATTCCTGTTGCTGCTGCCCTTATCCTCTTGTGCTTAGCAATTGGTTATGCAGGACGCTACATCGGAAAAGATACATTTGTACGGTGGGCAATCGGTGTTGTCGTCGCAGGTTCTGCAACCCAACTTGTCACAATGTTGTTTAAACCATAATGAATTATATGTAAGTATAATTTTAACAAAATAGGTTTTATTTATCTATTTTAGATACACTGATGTATAGTATCATTTAATGTAAAATAGTAACACATAGCATTCATAAATGCTTCCTGAAAGAATGAAAAATGAGAAAATTAAATAATTTAAAATCAAAAAATAAGAACAGAATCATAACAATTTCTGCAGCTACCACAACATTTTTTATAACTCATCCTATATGTGCTCAAGCACAAGTTTTGGATCCAGCCAACAAAGCTTTAACAGCTCTAAAGACAGATCTTACTACTAATATTATTCCTATTGCTGCCGCTGTTATACTTTTGTGCTTAGCAATTGGCTATGCAGGACGCTACATCGGAAAAGATACATTTATACGATGGGCAATCGGTGTTGTCATTGCAGGTTCAGCAACTGAACTTGTTGGGATGCTATTTACTAAGTAATAATAAATTTAAATGTAATTATTGGTTAACAAAAATGAAGAAATTGAATAGTTTTAAATCAAAAAACAATCTAATCATTTCAGCTTCTGTAGCTATAAGCGCGTTTTTTATGGCTCACCCTGTACATTCCCAAGCGCAAGTTTTGGCTCCAGCGAACAAAGCTTTAACAAGTTTACAGGATGATCTTGTTAAAAACATTATTCCTGTTGCTGCTGCCGTTATCCTGTTGTGCTTGGCAATTGGTTATGCAGGACGTTACATCGGAAAGGATACGTTTGTACGCTGGGCAATTGGTGTTGTCATTGCAGGTTCTTCAACCCAACTTGTCACAATGTTGTTTAAACCATAATGAATTATATATAAGTGTAATTTTAACAAAGTAGGTTTTATTTATCTATTGTAGATACACTGATGATAGTATCATTTAATATAAAGTAACAACACATAGCATTCATAAATGCTTCCTGAAAGAATGAAAAATGAGAAAATTAAATAATTTAAAATCAAAAAAGAACAACAAAATCGTCACACTTTCTGCAGCTATAACAACATTTTTTATGGTTCATCCTGTACATTCCCAAGCGCAAACTTTAAAAGCTACGGATGCTTTAAAAGCTCTGAAAACAGATCTTACTACTCATATTATTCCTATTGCTGCTGCCGTTATACTTTTGTGTTTAGCAATTGGTTATGCAGGACGTTACATCGGAAAAGACACGTTTGTACGGTGGGCAATCGGTGTTGTCATCGCAGGTTCTTCAACCCAGCTTGTCTCAATGTTGTTTAAAACAGTGTAAAGTTAACAATAAATAAAGTTAATAATAAAAATGAATAGTAGCTGTATACCAGTAATAATATCGCTCATACTACGAAAAAAGGAATATTATTTATAGCAACTTTAATTAAAAGGGGATAAAAGATATGAAACAATTAAATACGCTTCAATCAAAGATATGTGAGATTAGTGCTATTTTTATCACTTCAGTTATACTATTAATAACTCAATCTGCATATGCTCAGACGGAAACAAAGAGTTTAGATGTTTTCATAGGGATGCAATATGGATTAAGTATACTTATTCCTATCGTAGCCATCATTATTCTTTTATTTCTTTTGCTTATTTATATATTTCGCATCATCGCAAGAGCTACATTTATGCGATGGGCCTTCAGCGTCATTATTGCTGGTGCAGCCTTTTATATTAGCCACATATTATTTCATCTCCACTGACAAGAGCACCCCCATGAAATCACAAGAACAAAAAGAATTTCCCCTATTCAAAGGAGCGACACGTGTTCCAACGATATGGGGTGTCCCCATGATGCCATTTATCGTTATGGTTATGGGGGTCGCTGTTATTGCTATGACAGTAAGTATCTTTTTGTGGATTATGGCACCTCCATTATGGTTCATTATGGTGCAAATCACTAAAAACGATGATAAGGCGTTTCGTATCTGGTGGTTATGGATCGATACTAAGTTTCGCAATCGCAACAAAGGTTTTTGGGGCGCATCAAGTTATAGTCCCTCTGATTATAGTAAAAGGAGATAAACATGACAGCTGTTGAAAGCAGCAAACGCCTTGCATCAGAGGCGCCTGTAAGCCTGTTTTTGCCTTATTCACATCATATTACAGATACGATTATTTCCACTAAAAATGCGGAATATTTGTCAATCTGGAAAATTGACGGGCGTTCACATCAAAGCGCTTCAGAAGAAGATATTTTTCAATGGATAAAAGAGCTTAACAATACTCTACGGGGTCTTGCATCAGCCAATTTATCATTTTGGACGCATATTGTGCGCCGCCGTGTTTATGAATATCCTGATTCAACATTTGATCAAATGTTTTGCTATCAACTTGATGAAAAATATCGGCAAAGCTTTACTGGTTATAATTTGATGGTCAATGATTTATATCTGACTGTCATTTTCCAACCGATAGCGGATAAAATTATGTCGTTCTTTTCTAAACATGAACGTGAAACGCTTGATCAAAAAAAGATGCGCCAAGACTCATGTATCAAAGAACTCAATGACATCAATCGTACTTTAGGCCAATCTTTAAACCGTTACGGTGCAGAACTTCTTGGTGCTTATGAAAAAAATGGGCATATTTATTCTTCTGCACTTGAATTCCTTGGAATGCTTGTCAATGGTGAATATCGCCCTATGCCCATTTGCCATGACCGTTTTGCTGACTATATGTCTATCAATCGGCCTTTTTTCTCAAAATGGGGTGCTCTTGGTGAACTGCGCACAACCAGTGGAATGCGTCGATTTGGAATGCTGGAAATTAAAGAATATGATGCAACAACCAAACCAGGGCAATTAAATGTTTTGTTGGAAAGTGACTTCGAGTTCGTATTGACGCAGAGCTTTTCGGTGCTTTCTCGACATGCTGCTAAAGACTATTTACAACGGCATCAGCGTAATCTTATTGATGCAAGAGATGTGGCAACGAGCCAAATTGAACAAATTGACGAAGCACTAAACCAGCTTATCAGTGGGCATTTTGTCATGGGAGAACACCACTGCACATTGACTATCTATGGTGATACAATTCAACAAGTTCGCGACCATATGGCCAAAGCAAGTGCAGCATTACTAGACGTTGCGGTACTGCCCAAACCTGTAGATTTAGCGATAGAAGCTGGCTATTGGGCACAACTTCCTGGCAATTGGAAATGGAGACCGCGTCCTGCTCCAATTACATCATTGAACTTTTTATCATTTTCATCTTTTCATAATTTTATGTCAGGAAAACCCACTGGAAACCCATGGGGACCAGCCGTCACAATTCTTAAAACAACCAGTAAAACACCGCTTTATTTCAATTTTCATGCCTCCAAACTTGAAGAGGACTCGACAGATAAACGTTTACTTGGTAATACCGCACTTATCGGACAATCTGGTTCCGGTAAAACCGTGTTACTTGGCTTTTTGTTAGCACAAGCGCAAAAATTTAGTCCAACAACTGTTGTTTTTGATAAAGATCGTGGCATGGAAATTGCCATTCGGGCGATGGGTGGAAAATATTTAACATTCAAGCCAGGCAGGAGAAGTGGTTTCAACCCTTTCCAACTCCCACCCACACAAGAAAATCTTATTTTTCTGAAACAATTTGTTAAAAAATTGGCAGAAGCTGGTGGTGAAGTCACGCATCACGACGAAGAAGAAATTAACAAAGCGGTTATGTCTGTTATGAGCAGTAACATTGACCAATCACTCCGTCGTTTGTCCTTTCTGGTACAATTTTTACCAAATCCACGTTTAAGTGATTATAATGCTCACCCATCTGTTCATGCTCGCTTACTAAAATGGTGTGAAGGTGGTGATTATGGATGGTTATTTGATAATCCCCATGATGCTCTTGATCTCTCAACACATCAAATTTACGGCTTTGATATTACGGAATTCTTAGATAATTTTGAAACTCGCACCCCAGTGATGATGTATTTGCTTTACCGCACAGAAGGTATGATTAGCGGACAGCGATTTATGTATATCTTTGATGAGTTTTGGAAGCCTTTGCAAGATCCGTACTTTGAAGATTTAGCGAAAAATAAACAAAAGACTATTCGTAAACAAAATGGTATTTTTGTTTACGCAACACAAGAGCCTAGCGATGCCTTGGAAAGTAATATTGCTAAAACACTCATTCAACAGTGTGCGACTTACATTTTTCTAGCCAACCCCAAAGCAAATTATGAAGATTATACAAAAGGCTTTAAACTAACAGATACCGAATTTGAACTCGTTAAAGGACTTGGTGAGTTTAGTCGCCAATTCCTCATTAAGCAAGGTGATCAATCTGCGCTTGCAGAACTGAATCTTGGTAAATTCCATCTGACACGCGATGGAAAAACCATCGAACACGACTTTAGTGACGAGCTCTTGGTGTTATCAGGTACACCTGATAACGCAGAATTAGTCGAAAGCATTATCACGGAAGTTGGTGATGATCCGGCAATATGGTTGCCAATTTTCTTACAGCACGCAAAAAATGACAGGAGGGAAACATGAAAAAAAAGGTCATTTCAATAGTAGTTGTAATAACTTTAGGGGTTTCAAACCCAGCAATGGCTTGGGTTTGGGGCGCTGGAGCGGCGGATTTAAGTATATCAATTCCAACTACGTGGCCCAATCTTTTGGGGAGTTCAAAATCAAAGAAAAAACCTCCACAACAAAAGACAGCGCCACCTGACCCGCTTCTCGATACACTAAAAAAACAACTTGAGGAAATAAAAAAGGTACACGAATCTATAACGGGAAGCGAAAAGTTCGACACTAAAAAACTTAAAAATGCACAAACAGATCACAGCAGTTTTTTTCTCAAAAATCCAGAAACACTCTACAATAGAAATAAATCTTCTGCTCTATCTACATCACTTGAAAATATTTTAAAAGAAGAAGAGATTTCTGCCTCTGTCCATGAATCTAGCAGTTTTATCAACAAGCGTAGCCAATATGCAGCCATCACTGATAAAGCCGTAAGTTTAAAGACTTTTGAAGAAGCAAACAACCGTTTTCAGCAAATTGAAGAACTATTAAATGAAATCAAGACAACAAAAGACCTAAAAAGTATTGCTGAGTTACAAGCACATATAATTGGAATGCTCGCTATGGTACAAAATGAAACAGCAAAACTACAAATGGTCACACATTTACGCAATGCTGAATATACACTTATCAAACAGCAAAAGGACAAACATAACATAAAAATTTTGAATAGTAAAAACACGAAAATGCCTACCATAAGATTTATTAGATAAGGCTTTTTATAACAATATTTCGTGTATTATTTTTCCTGTATGCTCGTAAAGAGCAAAGGTTAGTGCATAATATTCAGTTTTCTCTCATAGACTGAAAAGATCTACGACCTTTAATTCTATCCTAAAGAACTCAACGAAAAATGCTTAAAAAGCATATATAAAGTTGAAAATTCGCTAAAGAGGAATTCCATGGACTTTACAGTGTTCACGCAACTTTTCAATAAAATTGATCAGATAACAAAAACATATGTC
>NZ_JBHIOO010000006.1:0-140466 GCF_042195585.1 Bartonella sp. AS69XJJH
AATAGAAAAAGTCATTCCTTGCGCAAAAATCACAGCAAAAGGAATTGGTGTGCTGTCTCAAGAGCTTAAAAGACAAAGCATGCATTAAGAGGAGGTTATTATGATAAAAAAGAAATACGAATTGACTGATGAGACAATTAAAGTTGATAGAATAACGCTTTACCGTATCCGTGCATTAAAAGACTTTGGAGATGTTAAAAAAGGTGATCTTGGTGGCTGGGTAGAGAGTGAAAGAAATCTTAGCCATGATGACAATTGCTGGGTTGGTGGTGAGGCATGGGTTTATGAAAATGCCAAAGTTTATGAAAATGCTAAGGTTTATGAAAATGCTAAGGTTTATGATGATGCCGAAGTTTATAATAACGCAAAAGTTGGTGGTAATGCCATAGTAGCTGGCAAAACAGCATTTTATGGAAGTGATGCTATCTTAAGGTAGGGGGCAATAAACCATGGAAAAGAAATACGAACTGACTGATGAAATAAAAGAATTTTATGATGCAAGAGCCGATAAAAGTAAAAAACTTTATCGCATACGTGCATTAAGAGATTTTAGAAATATTAAAAAAGGTTACTTAGGCGGCTATATACAAAAAGAAGACAACCTATCGCATGAAGGCGATTGTTGGGTTTGGCATAAAGCTATGGTTTATGGTGACGCTAAGATTTTCGGCAATGCACAAGTATTTGAACGCGCAAAAATTACAGGCAGGGCGCATGTTTATGAAAATGCAAAAGTTTGTGGTGAAGCATATGTTGAATATGATGCGCAAATTTACGGCAATGCACAAATTTATGGTGAGGCTCGAGTTTTGGGCCATGTTTATGGCAATGCCCGTGTCTATGGAGATGCTTATATAAGTGATAAAGCACACATTTCCGGAAATATGAAAATTCTAGATGGAGTATATATTTTTGATAATGTAAATATTTCTGGTAATCTTGAAATTCGTGGACGCAATTCAATCATCTACGAAAGTGACTATTCAGCAAGCGATATAAGCTACATAAGCCGTTTCTAGCAACAAAAACAAAGATTTTAACACCAGCGTGATTCACGCCACGGGAGAATTGCGCTCAAATAGGAGGAAATCAAGATGAGTGAACTAACTACCACACAAACGGAATTAGTGGAAAAAAGAAACGATTGCGAAGTCAAACAAACAGCTATGGATCGCATTTTAAACAGAGCCTTAGAAAATGACGTTGATATGGACCGCTTAGAGCGCCTTATCACATTACGAGAAAAAGAAATAGAACGACAAAATTATCAAAGTTTCGTCTCTGATCTTTCCGCTATGCAAATCAAATATCAAAAAATCCAAAAAAACTCTATTAATACCCATACCAAGAGTACATATGCAACGCTTGATCAGTATATTGACGCAGTAAAGGATACTCTTGCAACATACCACTTCGCTTTGTTTTATCGTATTAAAAGTCAAACCACAACAAACGTTACCATAGAAATAACTCTATCTCATCCCTCTAGCAATCAAATCTCAACAGAAGGAACATTCCCGATTGATGGTCAAGGCAGTAAAAATAACATTCAATCTGTTGGTTCCACGATTACTTATGCACGCAGATATCTTTTAGGCATGCTTCTTAATGTGACCAGTGATGAAGATGATACTGATGGCAACACGCTCATAGCAGGTGTTACACCGGAACAAATGAATGAGATCAGAGAATTAATAGAACAGACACAAGCAAAGGAAAGCGATATTCTTTCTTTTATAGGCGTAAAAAATCTCACGCAGATGTCTTATAAACAAGCTCAAACCGTTTTGTTTGCTTTGAAAAAAAAGCAACGCTCGCAAATGAATAAAGCACAACAAGAGCAACAAAAGGCGTTGTGAAATGGAACAAAGAACAGCAGAGTGGTTTCAAGCCCGTTTAGGTAAAGTCACTGCTTCAAACGTTTACAACATACTCAGTAAAACAGCAAAGGGAACGCCTACAAGCAAATATGAGGAGTACAAAATAAAGCTTATGACAGAGCGCTTAACAGAGGAAATAAGCCAATCTTATACAACACCTGCTATGCAATGGGGCATTGAACATGAAGAGAATGCCTTAAGAGAATATGAATTCATTTATGACGCAGAAGTCACAAGGTGTGGATTTGTCCAACATCCTATAATCCAAATGGCTGGTGCAAGTCCTGATGGGCTTATTGGTGAGAACGGTTTAGTAGAGGTTAAATGCCCACAATCAACCACGCATTTGCGCTTCTTTATATATGACGAAATCAAGCCTGAATATATCGCACAAATGCAATTCCAAATGGCATGTACAGGACGCAAATGGTGTGATTTCATTAGCTATAATCCAAACTTTGTAGGCAGATCTACTGGTTTGAGAATGAAAATCAAACGCGTCAACCGTGATGAAAAACACATTGAAGAGATTAATAAAGCGGTCGAAATCTTTTTAGGGGAAATAGAACAAGAGATGCAAAAGATTTTGGCAAAAGCCGCTTAAACCTATGGGGGTGCTCTCTCCTCCCAGCACCCCCGCCCTTTCCTAACAACTTTCAACACATGCGTGCTTCACGCTACGGGTAGACTGTACGCAAATCAAGGAAATAAACCATGGAAAAGAAATATGAAATTACTGACGAAACAATCGAAGTTGATGGCAAAACTCTCCACCGCATTCGTGCATTGAGAGATTTGGGGGACGTCAAGAAAGGTGATCTTGGCGGCTATATCGAGAAAGAAGACAACCTATCGCATCATGGTAATTGCTGGATTGGGGGTTATGCCAAGGTTTATGATGATGCTAAGGTTTACGAAAATGCACAAGTTTACGGTTATGCACATGTTTACGACAATTCTCGTATTTATGGCAAAGCAGAAGTTTTCGATGAACCATGCATTTACGGTCATGCAGAAGTTTACGGTGATGCATATATTTGCGGTGAACCGCACGTTTTTGATAATGCAGAAGTTTATGGCAATGCACAAGTTTACGGTGAGGCATACATTTACGATAGGGCGCGTGTTTACGGCAATGCCCATGTTTACGGCAATGCGCATGTTTACGGTCATGCAAAAATTTACGGTGAAGCATGTGTATGTTGGGACGACTGGATTGATGGCGATAGAAGAATCTCAACTAGAGAACAAACCAAATGAGAAAATACGAACTGACTGATGAAACAATAGACATTGGGCGCAAAACTCTTCACCGAATTCGTGCTTTAAGGGATTTTGATGATGTTAAAGCAGACGACCTAGGCGGTTTTATACAAAAAGAAGACAATCTAAGTCATGATGGCAATTGCTGGGTAGGTGATGATGCAAAAGTCTATGGTTATGCCAAGATTTTTGGTGATGCACATGTTTATGGAAACGCTCGTGTGGATGGTCATGCAAGAGTTTATGACAAAGCCAAGGTTTTTGGTGATGCTTATATTGATAACATTGCTGATATTTACGAAAATGCATGTGTTTTTGGTAGTGCATCTGTTACCGGAGAAACTAATATTTTTGGCAATGCGCAGATTTTTGGACATGCTCGTGTTTTTGCCAGTGCACAAATCTACGAGAATGCACAAGTTTCCGGTGGTGCATTTATTAGTGGAAAAGCTAAAATTTATGGGAATGCTAAAATTTATGACAGTCCATTGATTTCCATCAGAGCAAAAGTTGGGGGAAATGCCAAAATCTATGGTTATGCATTTATTCATGGAAACGCAGAGATCATCAATGATGAAATCATCACAACGGGCGAGAGGCAATAAACCATGGAAAAGAAATACGAACGACTAATCTTATAGTGTCTCTATAAGCCGTTTCTAGCCACACAAACAAAATTTTAACACCAGCGTGATTCACGCCACGAGTGAATTACATCTAAAATGAAGGGGAATAAACATGCCACACCGCCCACCTACTATCACGCAACCAGCTATTGCTCGTGCTTTAAGAGAAGCTAAAAAACAAGGATGTGAACTCATAGAAATCAAACCTACAGGGGAATTATTAATTCATATCAATAAAACCATAACACCAACAACGACAGATAATACTTATAGCATTGACGATTTTCCACCGCTTGAAAATGAAAAAGAAGACTACGAGACCAGCAAAAGCTGCCCCTCTGTCGACGGTATAAAGTTTTAGCCATGCCAAAACGCCGTCCACCGCATCTTGTTCGTGAACGTACACGCCATGGTAAAATTATATGGTATGTACGTATTGGTCATGGACCACGGTTTCGGATTGAAGGAACCTATGGAACGCAAGAGTTTGTTGACAATTATACGATTGCCATTAAGCAAGCACAAAATGGCTCCTCCAAAACAAAGAGGCGTACCAGACTTACAGAAGGGTCTTTCGATTGGTTATTGCATCAGTATTTACAAAGCATGCAATGGCATAATCAATCAGAATCCACGAAAAAAGTTAAATATCGAATTCTGAATAATGTTTCTAAACATATTGGTGATCGCGCCTATAAAAGCATAAACAAACAACACATTCTTGACGCAGTAGAAAGAAGACGCGAGACTCCCGCAGCGGCAAGACATTTTTTAACGGCTTTAAATGGTCTTTTTAATTGGGCAGTTGATAATGATCTTTTGAATAGAAATCCTGCTTTTAATATAAAGCCACCAAAATCCTTTAACGCAGAAGGATTCATACCATGGTTAGAAGAAGACATAGATAAATATTATCACCGTTGGTCACATGGTACACATGAACGCGTCTGGATTGACGTCCTTTTGTATACAGGTTTACGTCGTGGTGATGCCGTTCGTATCGGCTGGAAAGATATCACAACAGATAATATTATTCATTTAAAAACAGAAAAGAGCCAATTTAAAACAGATGTTTTTCTCCCGATTTTGCCAGAACTCGCAGAAACACTTAAAATTGGTCCTATTGGAGATGAAACATTTATTTGCGGTAAAGAAGGTAAAAAACTGACCAAAGAAAGTTTTGGTAATCTGTTTCGTAAAGCTTGTAATGCAGCAGGTATTAAAAAATCAGCGCATGGATTGCGAAAATTAGCAGCAACACGTGCAGCAAATGCAGGTGCGACAGTTTCGCAAATGAAAGCGCTTTTTGGCTGGACAGAAGATAACATGGCATCCCTTTATACCAAAACAGCCGACAGAAAACGACTTGCAATAGAAGCAATCAAAAAACTTCAAAAAAGTTAGGACAATGGGTGGCTGCTAAAAAAAAACAAAGCCCCGTCAAAATTATGAATGAAATTAATGCGGCGTTTGAGGTGCATCAGAAACCAGAGGAGAAATAGGTGGTTGTGTCTGTTGCATTGTTTGCCATAAATTATAATTCGTTTGCATATCCAGCCAAAATTTTGCTTTACTAAAACCAGCTAGTTCTAATTTCACTGCAAGTTCGGTACTCATAGAAGCATGTCCGTTAATCACTCTTGATAGAGAAGCTCTTGTCATATGAAGATGATCAGCTAACTTTTGTATTGTTATCCCCATTTCTTCTAAGAAAGCTACTTTTAGAACTTCGCCCGGATGTGCGGGGTTATGCATCATTTGTTTTCGTTCCTTTCATCAATGGTAATCTTGATAATCAACAAGCTCCACATCTGTTCCTATAAAGCGAAAAGTAACACGCCAATTTCCATTCACCCATATAGAATAGTATCCTGTAAGTTCACCTTTAAGAGGGTGCATTTTAAAGGCAGGTGCTTTCAACATTTCAGGTGACGTAGCACTTGTTAAAGCTGTCAAGATAACGCGTAACTTTTTCACGTGATCTGGTCGAATAGCTTTTGTGGAACCTGTTGTATAAAATAATTTTAAGCCCTTATGTTTGAAACTCACAATTGCCATTATCGCCCCTTATCGTATACCATAGCTATACGATCATTAAAAATAAGAGTCAAGCGCCCTGCTAGCAAATCCAGTTATCTAGATAAAACGATTGAGTATAAGCTATAAAAAAGTTAGGGATAGGTGGAAAATAAGTTAAAAGAATCAACGGAATCAAAATTCCCGAACTTTTATATAACCTATTGATTTAATTAAATATTGGCTGGGGTACCTGGATTCGAACCAGGGAATGCCGGTACCAAAAACCGGTGCCTTACCGCTTGGCTATACCCCAAAAAACACGCTTTATAGCGATTCTTGCACCTTATAGCGATTCCTGTGATTGGACGCAATATCTGAAAATCAAAGACCTTACTTTTTTATCATAAAATTTCTGAGTCTTGTATGACATTGCATCGATACAAATTCGTAGCAGAAACTGATATACGGTTGTGCTTTTAACACAAGTAGAAACTATTTATCCACCAATTATTTTGCTCTTTGTATTGATGTCCTAGGAACAGAAAATCTTTTAGTTTACTCATGTATCTAATAAATTTGCATATGATTTACTTTTCTTGATATACTAAAATCTCATCTTGCTTAACTAAGATAAAAGCTGTCACCATTGGGGACCGGTACAGTGTGTATTAGTGCTGCTGTGCTCTTTTATTAAGCGTAAAGATGGTAATATCCACTGGCTTTTACATTATATTATCCATGGGTAGCGCCATAAAATGAAATCAAGTACATTGAAAAATAACATTTAATATTCTGTTGAAAACACTATGATACACCTATAGGTTAGAAGAGTTTTGCAAAAATTAAAAACAAGAAATAATAGCTGTTTCCATTTACTTTTTATTCAAAAGATAATGATATTTTTTACCCATTCATAGATGTAAAAAATCTTCAGAAGAAATCTTTATATAGACTAATGCCCTTTTGGATTGATGAGCATGCATTTCCTAAAAGCCTCTTTTACAAAAAGAGAGACATTAAAATTAATTTCATACAAATAGGTATTCAACATTTGCTTTTAAATTCGGTAAATGGCAAATTAGACTTATGAAATAAGCTTAACAATTAGAATCGAGGAGATTTTTAAATGGCTTTTGAATTGCCCCCGTTGCCTTATGATTACGATGCCCTTTCACCTTATATGTCACGCGAAACGCTTGAATATCATCATGATAAGCATCACCTCGCTTATCTTAACAACACCAATAATTTTGTGAAAGAGTTAGGCTTAGAAAATGAAAGCCTTGAAGATATTGTTAAAAAAAGTTTTGGAAAAAATATTGGTTTGTTTAATAATGCAGCACAGTATTACAATCATAACCACTTTTGGCTTTGGATGAAAAAAGATGGTGGTGGCCAAAAACTTCCTGAAAAGTTAGCAAAAGCTATTGACGCTGATCTAGGTGGTTACGACAAATTCCGCGCTGATTTTATTGCTGCTGCTAGTGCCCAATTTGGTTCTGGATGGGCGTGGGTTGCTGTTAAAGACGGCAAGCTTGAAATTATGAAAACGCCTAATGGCGAAAATCCCTTAATTCACAATGCTCGACCTATTTTGGGTGTCGATGTGTGGGAACATTCCTATTACATTGATTATCGCAATACTCGACCGAAGTACCTCGAATCCTTTGTAGACCATTTAATTAATTGGGACTATGTTTTGAAACTTTATGAAGAATGTGAACTTTAAGCTATCTAGATAATTTTTTAGTGTATGAAAGTCCCTATAATCCAATAAATTATCGGAGACTTTCATACAGAGATATTATGGATTAGCAAAAGTCTTTTCCTGCTATCTTTAGAATATATGCATAAATGTAGGCAGCTTCTTCTAGCTTTGAAAAACGTCCAGCTGCACCAGCGTGCCCTGAATCCATATTAATACGTAATAAAATTGCATTATCGTCTGTTTTTAGGTCTCGTAGTTTTGCCACCCATTTTGCAGGCTCCCAGTAAGTCACACGAGGATCTGTTAATCCTGCCATCACAAGTATAGGGGGATAGTTTTGAGCTTTGACATTATCGTAGGGAGAATAGGAAGCAATAAGCTTATAATCTTCTTCTGATTCAAGAGGATTCCCCCATTCGGCCCATTCTGGAGGTGTGAGTGGCAATGAAGCATCTAACATTGTTGCTAAGACATCAACAAAAGGCACATTCGCTACGATTCCAGCAAAATCCTGTGGAGCTATATTGGCAATGGCTCCCATCAACATCCCCCCTGCTGAACCACCATGAGCAATCAGCCGGTCGTGAGAAGTGAATTTATTTTTTACAAGATAACGCCCACAAGCAATAAAATCTGTAAATGTATTGTGCTTAAAGAGATGTTTTCCTTTCTCATACCATTCTACTCCCTTTTCTTTTCCTCCGCGAATATGAGCAATCGCGTAAATAAAACCTCTGTTTACTAGAGAAAGTACATTACTATTGAAACTGGCAGGAATAGAGATCCCATAAGCACCATAACCGTAAAGCAGACAAGGCGCACTACCATCAAGGGAAGTGTTTTTGTGATAAAAAAGTGAAATAGGAATCTTCTCCCCATCATCTGCTATTGCTGTAATACGTCGTGTTACATACGCATCTTTATTATGCCCAGAGGGAATTATTTGCGTTTTTAAAAGCATTCGTTTACAACTTTTCATCTCATAATCAAACACTTGATCAGGTGTTGTCATAGACGAATAGGAAAAACGAATAGTTGGACTGTTATATTCTGCAGCCCCTTGTAGACCTAAAGAATAAGCCTCTTCAGTAAAAGCAATGGAATTAACTTGTTTAGTGGTACGTTCCATTACTTTTATACGTGGAAGCCCCTCAAAACGTTCGATCCAGACAAGAAAATCTTGATAAGCATCATGGGATAATATGAGGCACCCAAGCTGATGTGGGACAAACTCAGACCAATTTTCTGATTGTGGAGATGTATATGGCGCTACCATAATTTTGAAATCTTTTGCATTATCTAAATTGGTCAGAATATAAAAGACATCACCGCCTTCTGTAAGTGAATATTCAATACCTTTTTGTCGTTTCCGTACACATTGGGGAATAGTAAAAGGCGCCTCAGCAGGAATTAACCAGATCTCGGATGTTTCATGATCATGAATATTAATATAAATAACATCATTAAGCTTAGAACCGCTTACATCTAAGAAAAAACCTGGATTATCTTCACGAAAAATAAGCTTATCTTGTGATTGATTTGTGTTTAATTGGTGATAATAGAGCTCTGAAGGTCGGTGGTTTTTATCCATCTTAGTATAAAAAAAACCTTCAGATCTAGCATCCCATACAATTTGACCAGATGTATCAGTAATTGTGTCCATACAGTCAGACAATGTCTCAAAATTACGAATTTTAGCTGTATAGAATTCTGATCCTTTGTCATCATAGGTCCATACCACGTGTGTATGGTCAGGAGATTCTTGAACTGAACCAAATTTGAAATATTCTTTGCCTTCTGCCAAGACATCACCATTAAGGTACACGTTTTTTTCTCCGCCATTCCTTGGTGTCCGAAAATAATGTGGTTGTTGACCTCCGGTAACATAAGAGAATCCGTATGCAAAAGGACCATGTTTTATAGGGACAGAACTATCATTCTCTTGGATCCTGTTTTTCATTTCGGTAAAAAGCAAATCTCGTAATGGTTTTGTATCAGCCATTTGAGCTGATTGATAAGCATTTTCTTTTTCAAGATAATGTCGAATATTGGGATCTAGACAGTTAGGATCTTTAAAAACATCTTGCCAGTTAGACGCACGTAGCCAATGATAGGGATCATCACGAAAAATACCATGATATATTTCCTTATGAGTGATTCTGGATGCTTTGGGAGGAATTGTAAAAGTGCGAGTCATACACAATCCTATATTAAAATATGTTAACAGCTTCGTTTATATGTTAGAATCACAGTTGTTGATGCAAGTGTAAAAATCTATAAGTTCTATTCACTTGCAAAAATAGCGCCATGATAATTTTTAAAATTAATACCTTTCTGTTCATTACATATCACAGCTATTGTTTTCTAAAGATATAATACCACTTTTATAATGAAAGTGACTGGTAAAACAATTAAACTATGAGAAAAAGAATTGATTTTTTTTGAAACAGTATAATCGCATAATTTTACAGAAAGGAATAAATATATATAAAGTATTATTATTACTGTATAAACAATAAAAATATCCTATGTCCTTTTAATGAATAGTTTTATATTATAAATAATGACATTATGTCATATTTATAATATAGTGTGTTTTTTATTATTAAATTTTATAAATATAAATAATAAAAATAAATTTGAAACCTATTAAATATAAACTTACTAAATTATAAGTATTCAAAACAAAAAATAATAATTTATATATTATATTTTTATAATTAGTAATTTTATTTTTACGTTCTCAAAAAAAATTAAATAAATTTTATCCTATATTTTTTTATAGTTGTGATGTATTATATATTATGTATGATATGTTATAGGATAAAAATATATTTTAGCATGTAATAATTTCGTTTTTCTTATTGTATATTATGACAAAAAATGGGTATTTATTTGATTTTTTTGTGTTTTGGCAATTTTATAGAATAATTGAATTGACAAAAAAGATTTTTGTACAATATGAAACTCATGTGCATGAGATCTTTATATCATGAGTATATGCACTATATCTCGATTTTGAATTACTCAATTTTAAATTAAAGGAAACAAGAATGGAACATCGTGCAGTCTTAGAGACTGAAAGCAATTTAGTTATTACATTGGTTGCTGATATTGTTGCTGCCTACGTGAGTAATAATTCTATTCGACCGACTGAAGTGCCAAGTTTAATTGCTGATGTCCATGCTGCTTTTCGTAAAGCAGGGAATCTAGAGTTAACAGAAGTCGAAGTTGAAAAACAAAGGCCTGCCGTTAATCCAAAGCGTTCAGTATTTCCTGATTATCTCATTTGCCTTGAAGATGGAAAGAAGTTTAAATCTCTAAAGCGTCATCTCATGACACATTATGGAATGTTGCCAGAGGAATATCGTGAAAAATGGCAGTTAGATAGTTCTTATCCTATGGTAGCGCCTAATTATGCAAAAACACGATCGGCTTTGGCCAAAGAAATGGGTCTTGGACGCAAAAGCAAACGGAAAAAAACTAAATAATCTTATTTTGCGAAAAAATGGTTTCGTGTATAAAGTTGATTATAGTATATATGTTTTGTGTGAAGCTTTTGTATATATAGCAATTTCTACCAAGGGGATTACATATAGCTTTCGTTACGAATCCGTTTAATCATTGATTTCAGACCATTTGATCGTTGTGGTGTAAGATTTTCATTTAAACCAAGTTTTTCAAAGAGCTCTTGAGCATCGGAATTGCGAATTTCAGAAGCTTTTTTGCCTGAATAAAAAGCAAGAAGTATATAAATGAGCCCACGTACAATATGAGCATCGGAATCACCTTGAAACGTCAATATTGGATCTTCTGAGTTATTACGTGAAGATAAAAGCCACACTTGGCTAACACAACCAGGAACTTTGTGAGCATCGTTTCGAGCGCTTTCCGGAAAAGGTGGCAATTCATGGCCAAGCTCAATGACATAACGATAACGATCTTCCCAATTATCCAAAAGCGAAAAGTTCTCTATAATATTACCGATTGTTTCCGCCATTATTTTAGTCCTGTTTCGTTTGAAATAATCATTCTTAAATACACTTAATAAAAATAAATATTTATTTTTCCTAACATAAATAACGCGAAGAACGTTAAAAATCCTTATTTCAAGATAACATTGTATGGTTTTGTAAGAACTATTGTCTTTCGATTTTGCAAGAAACATTAGGGGAAGTCCCTGATATTATTTTTTGTTCCCTAATATATTCCCTAGATATTCATAAGCTGCTCTTGCACCGTAATATGCGCGTTCGCCAAGTGAACTTAAAAAGGATTTTCCTACTTTGCAGGTTTCTATATTACGGTCACAAAATGCTCCTAAGTCATTTAAAGCTTCCTTAAAAGCAGTAATCACATCGCTCGTTATTGTCTCATTATTTTTGGGACCAGAAAAATGGTTACCGCTTGGATTTGCTACAAAAAATGAAATAATGACAAAAATAAAAAATAAAAAAAATGATAATTTGATTAAAAAACGTATCATGGGCAATCAATGTACCGTAGTGGTAAATACAATAAAAGAAGCATTTTATAAACTGTTTCTTTATAAAAACTTTATAAAATGTGCTTTTTATAAAGTTGAGTATTTATTTATTGGATCTATATCATTGGCTCTTTTATAAATATGGCACAATCCCGCTGTATAAAATATACATTGTCTATTCGCTAAAATAACATCCAAATTATACACCCATAGGCTGATCATATTAATGAACATACTATGATAAAAATACGAAATATAATCACGATTGTGCATAAGAGGTAAGGGATACAACCTACATTTGCAACCTTTTATTTCACAAAAAAGTGTACCGATAAGATAAGAATTAAACACAGAGTCCTATTTCTTTTCCATATTGTGTACATACTTATTTTAAATAATAGTTCACCATCTTAGCTTAGTTGAAAAGGCTAAAAAGAGTCAAACTCTGTTATTCTGACTCTCGTGTCGATAAAATATTTATATTATCTATAAAATTTTTACTGGAATGTTATGAAAATGATCAGCATCTCTTATGATTACATCTCAAACAAGTTTTTTCTATAACATTGTAAACATCAATTTAATTGATACTTATGAAAATTATTGAATAGAAGGAACTTATACCAAAATATAATCATATTAAGAGATAATTATTCTTACCAAATCGTTTATGGATAAGTAATCATTTATATGTAAATTATAAAGAATAGATAATTATTGCCGTCCTTTTAGCGTTATAGGCAAGTATTTTCAATTTTATTTTATACAATAGGCAAACATATGCTCAAAAATGAAGAATAACGTGGCATTATTGTTTAGATATTTATATGTTGATAATACAGTTTGCAAACACCAAAATGATCTTGAATGCTAATCATTTGGTGCTCTCTCTGTACATATTAAAGATTTGTAAAAAATGAAATGAATAAAAATTGATAAGAACTCTTGTTGATTTATCAACTTATAAATTGATATAATGAAACTGCTCATTTTAGGAGTTTGAAAGGAAAAAGCAATAATGTTAATGCACTTCTCTCTGGCTGAAAGTAAAAACTAATTCATATTCGTTTCCTAATTTATATTCGTTTCTTTGTGAAGAATAAAGGCAACTGAAAATAAAAGTAATGACAACAAAACGAAAGAAATCCCGAAAAAAAACTGTAAAACACCGTAAATACTATAGTAGTGTTGTTATAACACTTATTCTTATAATTTTTCATTTTGTTTTTTGGAGTACAAAAACTCTTTATTTCTATACACGAAAAAATACTTTATTTTTTGTTGGATCTCTTCTTTTTAGCATTAGTTTTTTATTTATTTCATTTAATGCTTTATTTTCACAAATGACAACGCATCAAAATATTTTAACTCAAATGAAATTTTCCTCTGTTCAAAGTATAGGTAAGGGCTCTACTTTATCGGAAAAAGAAGAAAAATCACTAGAACTCTCTGGTGTAACTTCTGTACATTCTCAAAGTCATAACCACACAAATTCACCTTTACCCCCTCAATCAGCAAGCATGCTGGAAAAGCAAAAAGAACTAGCAAAATTAGGACTTTATGATGGACCATTAGATGGACTGGAAGGACCTAAAACACGCCGAGCCATCACTTTATGGAAACAGCAAACTTCTCAGAGAATGCAAAAGAATTTTCTATCTGATCCCGCAACAGATGAAATTGCGATATTAATTAAGCAGAGCGAAATAGAAACAAACAATACAAACAATATGACACACTTAAAAGAAGCTATTTTAGAGCCTTCTGTCGAAGATATTATACAAGTGCAAAAAGCTTTACACATTTTTGGGAATGAGGAGGTTATTGTCACAGGAATAGAAGATCAAAAGACGATAGAAGCCTTAAAACAGTTTCAAAAAATGTTTGATCTTCCTGTAACCGGTAAAATTAATCACACAATTTTAATGAAAATGCGTGAAATTGGTTTATTAAATTGAAGCTAATCATCTACACTATAAAAATAATCTCTTAATTTATAATGATAATTCATCTTTCGCTTGTTTAATGCTCTCCTCAAACATTCCTTCATCTCAAGCCCTCTTATATTCAATCAACCAAAATGGCTTTCTTTCACATTTCATGTTGAACCATACAATTTGCTGAAAAAAAAACATAACTGATTGCAGTAAAAAGAAATATTGCAAAATAGCAAACGCGTTTGTTCTAGCATTTTTATTGCTTCTGATGATAAAAGGACACGGAATTTTTTATAGTATCACATAAACCTTTCATATTCTCGAGCGCCGAATTGTCCATATATTATCGTCCATTTGATCTCTATAAATATGACGCAAAGAATTTGTGTAAACACCTGTAAGGATAAGTAGACGTAAAGCTAGTTGTGTTATGGTTGTTGTTTTGCAAAGTGTCTGATAAAAAAACCGGCACTTCTCTCCAATCTATTGCTGGAAAGTTTTGTGTTTTATGACATTGTTTCCTAAGAAAGCGTGTGCTTTTGGTATTTCCTATAAATCAACATCCAAACCTAATGCAGCAGTATGTTTGAAACAAATGTTAAGACAGTTTAGTATTTCTCTCAGCTGTTATAGCTTTTATATGCCAAATGGAGACAAGGATATTGCGCATCTCTGTTTGCTATAATCTCTTAAAACAGGGAGACAGCCTAATTTGGGAAGAATATGAAATTTTAAGGTAGAAACCAGTTTTCATCTTTGCCATTTCCTTTTAATTCAGCTTTACGCCTTTCAAAGACATCTAAAGCAATGGCTGTAAGATAAGGGAGATCACCTATTCCCTCATGCTTTTATTTATCACGTGTCTTTTTGCGCTCACGCCCCCTCACGTAAAACAAAATGTCCAAAACGGAATATACTTGGATTGCCATTTACGGGCTTTCTTAAAAAACATCTCTTAAAGCACCCAAGCCCATTTCACAACAACGCCCGTGAATAATAACAGCAGCCCCCCACTATGTGCGCCTATCATCTTTACACTTGTGAAGAAGCAAGCCGGCACCATTACACACTGTATCTACCTTCAATTTGTAACAACTCTTGATACTTGAGACGATTCATAAGAAGCATATCCTTGCTTTATTTTTTACCCACAGACGCTCATCCCACCTGTAACATGCAAAAAACATGGTTTTGATTGATTCATTATAAAAGACGTTGAAATGAGAAAATCTTATGATATTTACAGCTTTCGTCCAATAGAGGAAATAAAAAATTATCATTATAAATCAATATATTGTATAATTTTGATATTCCTTCATAAATGTAAAGATGGTAGCGCATAGTAGAGTTTATATAGTTTGGAAAGATTTTTATAAACTTACGGGGAATTTTACATAATCCCCATTCCACGAATGTCAATGTGAAATGGGGCATCCACTAAGAGATGTCTATCTAAAACAGCATGATGTGCAAAAAAATACATTTGTTTGGAGCGTTCTATTTTGCGTGAGGAGCTCATTCCCTATAAAAAGCAACCGCGTAAATTGACTGCACAATAACACGTTTCTCTCTATCAAGAGGTTCGTCAATAAAGCGTATTAATAATACATCTTTGTCTATCCTGCTTTATATTTTCTCTCATAAACCTCTAAAAAAAACACTTTCTCACGTAACATAACTTATCTTGCATTTTAGAAGCATTTTTATTCTCTTTATTACAGAAAATAAAAGAATATATAACAATTTATTTCAGTAATAACTATACAACAAAAAATATTAACCCATTATATCCTTTTTGCTATTGCGGCTTGGGCTGCTGCTAAACGAGCAATTGGTACTCGAAAAGGAGAACATGAAACATAATCTAGGTTATTTTCTTCGCATAAAGCAATAGAGGCAGGATCGCCTCCATGTTCACCGCAAATTCCCAATTTTATTTTTGCACGCTTTGAGCGTCCACGCTGTGCAGCAATGGTAATAAGTTCCCCTACTCCATCACGGTCAATAGACACGAAAGGATCTTGCTCTAAAAGACCTTTTTGAAAATAGGTTGCCAAAAAAGGAGCAGCATCATCACGGGAAATCCCAAAAGTAGTTTGTGTCAAATCGTTTGTTCCAAATGAAAAAAATTCAGCAGTTTCAGCAATTTCATCTGCTCGAAGCGCTGCCCTTGGAAGTTCAATCATCGTCCCAACTATATATTGAATAGTGCCTCCCTTTTCTTTCATCACTTCCTCAGCAACCTGATCAATACGCGCTTTTACAAAATCAAGTTCAGATTTAAGCGCAACCAGTGGCACCATAATTTCAAGTATAACAGGAGATCCAGATTTTTGGGCAGCTTCTGCTGCTGCTTCAAAAATCGCCCGCGCTTGCATTTCTGCAATTTCAGGATAAGTAATAGCTAAACGGCATCCACGTAATCCAAGCATAGGATTAAATTCATGCAACTGCTGGGCGCGTTCAGCAAGCACTTCAGCAGAAACACCCATAGCTGTTGCAACATCAAGAATTTCTGCTTTCGTTTTAGGCAAAAATTCGTGTAATGGTGGATCTAGCAAGCGGATAGTAACAGGTAAACCACACATAATTTCAAATAATTCACCAAAATCTGAACGCTGCATTGGCAAAAGCTTATCTAGTGCTTTACGACGACCTCTTTCATCATGACTTAAAATCATTTCACGCATGGCAACAATACGTTCATCAGAAAAAAACATATGCTCCGTACGGCAAAGACCTATACCCTCAGCCCCGAAAGAGCGTCCCATACGGGCATCAGATGGTGTATCAGCATTAGCGCGAACTTTGAGACGCCGCATCCCATCAGCCCATTCCATTAATTTTGCAAAGTCTCCGCAAAGCTGAGGTTGCAACATTGCAACTTTCCCTTTGAAAATTTCTCCACTTCCACCATCAATTGTGATAATATCACCTTTTTTAAAGCTTTCTCCTGAAGCAAACAGCGTATTTGTGTTATGATCAATCCGCACACTGCCAGCACCAGAAATACATGGTTTTCCCATCCCCCGCGCAACAACAGCAGCGTGACTTGTCATACCGCCACGCGTTGTTAAAATTCCCTCTGCAGCATGCATACCATGAATATCTTCTGGGCTTGTTTCTACACGGACCAAAATAACTTTACGACCTTCCGCCGACAGAGTTTCTGCCTCTTCTGAAGTAAAAACAATTTCACCAGTTGCAGCTCCAGGAGAAGCAGGTAAACCACGTCCTATAACAAAACGTTCTGCTTTGGGATCAAGTGTTGGATGCAAAAGTTGGTCCAGCGACTTTGCATCAATACGCATCACAGCCTCTTCACGGTTTATTAACCCCTCCTCAACCATTTCAATTGCCATCTTGAGAGCCGCACGAGCCGTACGTTTTCCTGAACGAGTCTGAAGCATCCATAATTTACCTTTTTCAATGGTAAATTCGAGATCTTGCATATCCCGATAATGCTGCTCAAGCTTCTGCGCAATCTGACATAATTTCGAAAAAGCCTCAGGCATGATTTTTTCTAACGAAGGTCTATTTGAACCAGCAACAATACGTGCATTTTCTGTAATATTTTGAGGCGTTCGAATACCCGCCACAACATCTTCCCCTTGCGCATTAACTAAAAATTCACCATAAAGTTCTTTTTTCCCCGTCGATGGATTGCGTGTAAAAGCAACACCGGTTGCCGAATCTTCACCCATGTTGCCAAAAACCATAGCTTGCACATTAACTGCCGTTCCCCAACTTTCCGGAATACTATGTAAACGGCGATAAGTAACTGCACGTGCTGTCATCCAACTTGAAAAAACGGCCCCAATTGCTCCCCATAACTGCTGTTCAGGATCTTGTGGAAAAGGGGTTCCTAATTTTTCTTCAACATAGGCTTTATAAGAAATAATAACATTCTTCCAATCATCTGCTGTCATTTCTGTATCAATAGTGTAACCATTGCGTACTTTTGCTTCATCAAGAATCTCTTCAAAATACGAATGATCTAACCCCAAAACAACGTTAGAATACATTTGGATAAAACGCCGATAACTATCATAAGCAAAACGTTCATTATTAGCTTGTAAAGCAATGGCTTTTACAGTCTCATCATTCATGCCAAGGTTAAGAACTGTATCCATCATCCCTGGCATAGAAGCTCTAGCCCCTGAACGAACAGACAGCAAAAGTGGCTTTTTCTCACTCCCAAATTCACGTCCTGTTTGTTCACCAACGCGTTTTAGTGCTTGCTTAACAGATTCCTGTAGCTCTTCTGGATATGATTTGTCATGGGCATAATAAAAATTACAAACTTCTGTTGTCAGCGTAAATCCGGGTGGTACGGGCAAACCAAGATTACTCATTTCTGCCAAATTAGCCCCTTTACCTCCGAGAAGGTTACGCTCACTTGCACTTCCTTCTGCCTTTCCATCTCCAAAACTATAAACCCATTTTTTCACTGTACAAATCCTCCCATATCAGCATCAAAACATCATTCAACCTAGGCTCACTTAAAAGCAATGATTTGATTCAAAATTGACTCAACAAAAAATATCGCTTCATAAATGCATAATAATAATCCTTCCAAAAGAGATAATGACCAAAAGTATCACTATCCATCTTCTGGAAAATTAAGATTCAGTTTTTAAGAAAACTATCAATCACCGAAAAAAAATCTTCTACTTTCATGGCACCTTCATATTTACTACCATTAATAAAGAAAGTAGGTGTTGCTGTGACACCAAGCTCTTTACCGCGTTCAAAAGATGCATTTACTTCATCTAAAATGGACTGATTTTTCAAACACGCAGTAAAACTTTCATCTGTAAAACCAGCCATTAAGCCAATTTTTTTCAATGGTGTCAGAGCATCTTTTCCGAAAGCCCATTCATTTTGTTTTTGAAATAAAACTTCTATCAAAGGAAAATAGCGATCTTCTGGTGCACACCGTGCCAACATAAAACCTGCTGTTGCCCGAGGATCAAAAGCATAATCACGGAAAATAAGTTTTACTTTTCCTGTTTTGATATATTTTTTACGAATTTGGGGAAGTATATCATCATAAAAATGCGCACAATGGGTACATGTCAACGAAGCATACTCAACAATGACGACTGGTGCATCCGCCTCTCCCTCAAAGCGATCCTTTACTTTACCCGATTGGAGAAGCTCTGCCATATCAACAGTTGCCACTGGTTTTAGATCACGCGCTAAAGAAACTGTTACACTGTTTTGTACAATCGTTATGAAGAGAAAAATTATCCCGAAAGATAAAAAAGAACGATATTTTACCATAAATAATACTTTTCTGTTGTTATTAACGAATAGGAATCCAATGCTTTCTCATATATTAAAGAAAAATATATAAAATATCTTTCTATTTATTATTTTTTTCCAAGAAAATGCAACAGCCAAGTTTATAAAGTGCTTGGTGCAAGCTTTTATCTTCAATTCCTTCAAGCATTTTTTCCACGCATTTTTTGTCTTGTTCACTCAAAGGCGGTTTTAGAGGCAAGTGATTCATAAAAACCGACATACTCCTTTGCTCAATCCTGATGCGATCAATAGCAATATAGCCAAAAAATCCGTTAATTCTATGAAGTAATTCCTCTGTTTCATGCATCAATTTTAACGCAGCAAATCCTTCACATGCGACAACAAGTGTTGCTGGTTGAAAAACTTCATCTTGGTCTGCACGACGTTTCCAAATAATTTTAAGCGGTATTGTATATTCACTGATATCATAGCCCGCAATTTGTGGCCAATGTTCTATAAGCGCTACATTAAGCCCTGTTCGTTTGCGTAAAACTGGATCAAGTATTTTGTATACCGTCTCAGAAAGAGAATAAAAGATACGTTTTTTAAGTTGTTTTCTCATTTTTATATCATTGTTCAACCGCTTACTAAATTAAAATTATTTGTTTCATCTAAAAAATTATTGCCTCCTCAATCTATGGAGTATCAACAAAATAAAAAGCCTTTTCTCACCAGAGGCTTGACAATAAAAGAGAAAAAAACATGAATTACCAAATAAATAATTTTTTCTTTTGCATTTTATATCTCCCTATGCTTGAAAGCAATCATGTATGAAATTTCTTCGCACCTCCTTGCTTGGTACGATCAAAATCACAGACATCTCCCATGGCGGATTACCCCCGAAAAGCAAAAACAAGGTATCCGTCCTGATCCTTATCAAGTTTGGCTTTCTGAAATCATGCTTCAACAAACAACCGTTGAAACAGTTAAGCCTTATTTTAAAAAGTTTCTGAAACTATGGCCTGATCTTTCCTCTTTAGCAAAAGCCTCACAAGATGATATCATGAAAGCATGGGCTGGACTTGGTTATTATTCACGCGCACGTAATCTTAAAAAATGTGCGCAACAGCTTGTTGAAAACTACGCGGGACAATTTCCACAATCTGTAAAAGAATTGCGAACTCTAGCCGGCATTGGAGATTATACTGCCGCAGCTATTGCTGCAATTGCTTTTAACCACCCTGTAGCAGTGGTTGATGGTAATGTCGAACGTGTGGTAGCGCGCCTTTTTGCTATCACTTCAATATTACGAAAAGCAAAAGTTGAAATTAAAGAAAAAACACAAAAAATTACTGCTTTAAATCGTCCTGGCGACTTTGCTCAAGCAATGATGGATTTGGGAGCAACAGTTTGTACTCCACGCAAACCATCTTGTTATACCTGTCCTCTGCAATGTTTATGCAAAGCAGCAAAAACGCAACAACCGGAATCTTTTCCAGTCAAAGCCCCTAAAAAAGAACGCCCTTCAAAAACAGGTATTGCTTTTGTGGTCCTTAATAAAAAGAGACAAATTTATTTGGAAAAACGACAGACGCAAAAACTCCTTGGTGGAATGACCCAAATTCCTAACAATATTGGCATAAACAACGAAAATGGGCTCCAAAACGCACCCTTTACGGCTAATTGGCAATTCAAAGGACAAATTACGCATGTTTTTACTCACTTTTCTCTAAAGCTCGATGTTTACTATACCGAGGATGTTCATGAAATGAACTGTGAAAATGGTTGGTGGTGTAACATTCAACATCTTGCCGAAGAAGCATTACCTACTGTTATGAAAAAAGCCATTTCCGTAGCGCTTCCCAATTCTTTCAGTTTTAAATAATCTTTCCTATTCGTAAAAATATTTTCTAACGGAGACTTTTGTATCTCTAGCGACCATTTCTTAATCTGAAAAATTTAAAAAAATGAAATAACCAATTTTTTCTACAAATAAGAATGAAGGAGGGATAGAAAAGCTTAGATTTAAATTTCAGGATCTATCCTTTTTTCGCTCATGAAGGAGCAAATCGGCACCATCATTATATTTACCAATCCCCTACAACAACCCTTGGCACTTGAAACAGTTCATAAAAAGTACTTTTAGTTCTTTCTTTAACAATTTTTATTCACACGCCAACTCCGCTGATGACATGTAAGCAAGTAAATTTCATTGATTCAATATGGAACAGGTCCGAAATAAGAAAATTTGACGATATTCGGGGAAAACCTCAATGTGAATAACGCTAAATTATCTTTATAAATCAATTATATCATACACACTTTACAGATGTGCGTATTATCTCAAAAAAGCACTTAATTTTGTACTTCTGAATGAGCCTTTTAATTCTGGTCTTTCATTTTCACAAAATTATATTGAAATTTTACTATTTTGAAACTCAAATGAGAACATAGAGTGAAAGTTTCTCATTTTAATTTCTTCTACAAGAAGCAAAAAATACTCGCTTGCCGCTTACAAGTGGGATTAGTGTGTCAATAAACAACATCTAAGAAAGGCATAAAACACCTTCACCTCGATCTCAATCAAGATCAGGTACATTAGTGATCAATAGAATGAAGCAATCAGCTTAGTTCATACAACACCCGTTTTTAACATTTGTGAACGTATGATCATTCTTAAATGATCTATGGACTTCAACCGTCCATTTTCCTCATAATACCAAAAAGTCCAACCATTACAACTCTGCGAATCTTGAGCTTTTCTTCCCATTGCGTGAATTGAGCCCGCTTCACCACCATGCATAATCGTACCATCAGCTCTTACAATAGCAGATACTTGCTTCTTGCGATCATAAAGAACTTCTCCGGGATAGAGTAAACCTGCTTCAAGCAAACTGTTGAATGCTACGCGCGGTTCTGCTTTTTTTCTATCCAAAATCGCTAGTTCTGGTTGCGCTAAAGGTTTAACCGCAGCAATTCTCTCACATGCTGCATCAATGTAATCTTGCTCGCGTTCAATCCCAACAAAATCACGCCCTAAAAGCTTGGCAACAGCCCCTGTTGTTCCCGAACCAAAAAACGGATCAAGAATAACATCGCCAGGTTTACTAGAAGCCATAATAATACGCGCTAATAATGCTTGCGGTTTTTGTGTTGGATGTAATTTACGCCCTGAATCATCTTTTAAACGTTCAGCTCCAGTGCAGAGAGGGAAAAGCCAATCTGAACGCATTTGTAGATCTTCATTTGCCGCTTTTAAGGCATCATAATTAAATGTGTACTTTTTATCTTTTTGATCTCGCACGGCCCAAATAAGCGTCTCATGCGCATTTTGAAAACGTCGCCCTCGAAAATTAGGCATCGGATTATTTTTGCGCCAAATAATATCATTAAGCATCCAAAAACCTAAATCTTGTAATGCCGTCCCAACTCGAAAAATATTATGGTAAGATCCGATAACCCAAAGTGTTCCGTTGGGCTTTAATACACGACGACAAGCAAGCAACCATGCACGGGTAAACGCATCATAAGCAGCAAAACTCTCAAACTGATCCCATGCATCATCAACCGCATCAACAAGCGAATGATCTGGACGATATAAAGCTCCATCCAATTGTAAATTATAGGGTGGATCCGCAAAAATCATATCAACCGAATGTTTTGGCAGTTTTTCTAGAACGGAAACACAATCTCCTTTAAAAATTTTATTGCGCCATGGCATCTGTGAGGGAGTACGAAGAAAATCTTTTTGAAGCTGAATAACTGTCATGAAAAACCCAACAAAATTAACTGAATTTGCCCTATAATCAATCAAAATAGTTTATAGGCCCGCATTACCAATCTATATTTACAAAATAGCGTAAACGTATCGTTAAAATTCTATAAAATTGATAATTGTTTTTTTAAGTAAAAAAACTTTCATATGAATGAAACCTTATTTTTCTTTTTTTCAATGTCCTGTTCCCATATCTTTTATTTCGTAAAATAATTAAGAATCATTTTCAAAGCGTATTTTTATGAAATAAGGTCCTCTCAATATCGTTTTTATGAAAGTTGTCCATCTCGTAACATGTAAAGGAATATCTTATGCCTCAGATAGATCTTATTATTTTTGATTGTGACGGGGTTCTCGTCGACTCTGAATATCTTGCAGCAAAAATTGGATCTCAATTGCTCAAACAAACAGGATATGAAATATCACCCGAAGAATTGAGTGAGCGTTTTGCAGGGCTTATCTTTCGCGATATTCTTAAACACGTTGAACAGGAAACAGAAAAACCAATTTCTGCTCATCTCATAGATCAGATGACTAATATTTTTCGTACACAAATAAAAACTGAATTACGGGCTATCGATGATGTAAGAGAAGCTGTAGAAATTATTCAAACACGCTATCCCTACTGTATCTGCTCTAATGCAAAAAGCGTAGATATAAAAGAGATGCTCACCACGGTTGATCTCTATAACCTTTTTGAAGGTAAAATATTTTCAGCACCTGAAGTTGGAACAAAAAGAACGAAACCGGCCCCTGATGTTTTCCTTTTTGCCGCACAACAATTACAAGTAGAGCCCAAAAACACTATCGTTATAGAAGATTCAATTCATGGTGTCCACGCAGCCATAGCAGCAGGCATGCGTGTCATCGGCTTTACGGGAGGATCACATAGCTATCTTGGTCACTCTAATGCCCTTGCAGAAGCTGGCGCAGAAACAGTTATCGCAAAACATGCTCATTTAGGAGAAGTCTTAGAAGCAATGGCAGTATGGCGAGATCTATTATAAAAAAAACTCTTGGATATATCAGTTTGTAAACTCTTGTAAGAAGCATTTTTATTCAAATACCCTTCTCTTCTCGCTGCTCCTTTTATAATAACTTCAATAAATGTGTAATTCACGACACAAGTGAATTGCATCTCAATGTGAAGGAAAAAATATAGCACCTCGTTGAACAATCATAAGTCAGTTAACCATTGCACGTGCTTTAAAAAAACAAAAAACAGGGGTGCAAACTCATAACAATCAAACCCTGCTTATCTATCTCAACTCCGATATCCCACTCCCAACCTCAGCAGCCCAGCCTGATAAATTATTATATGTATCAAAAAGGAATATTACGATACCTTGCTCGATAAGATGTGAAAATTGCGATGCCAAAACCACGTCCTCTCAGCTTATTACGTACATTACCCAACATAGTAAAATTGTAGTGTATGTGCGTATTGATCCTGGGGGAACACGTTAAAATTCGCGGAATCTATGAAATGCAAGAGTTTACTGAAAACAACAAAAGAGTCCTTGTTGAGTTAGAAGGGCTTATATTTACTCAATCCAAATCTCGTAAACTTATTGAAGGCTTATTTACTTTGCTGCTTCAACAGTAATTTAACAGCATCAATTGGTACAACCTTCCTAAGATTACAAAAGACAAAAAGAATACATTCTTATGAAGATGTGCATTTTATAAAAAACATTTCATACCAAGTCATTCGTAGACAACATATTGATTTATAATCATCAATTTTATCATTATTCAAATTAAACAAAAAACCGAATATTGTAAGATTCCCTCATTTCAAATCTGGTTGAATCAAATAAATAAAGAAATAAAAATGCCTCTTAATGAATCATCTCAAAAGGCAAAGATTGTAGCAACATTAGGAGCGAGCAAAGCGTATGGCGATGCCATCTTTTTTCTTTATAAACGTCAAAGATTCTGATGCCCTAAGAATTTTATATTATGGGGATTTACCATTGTATCACTCATGTGCATCATTGCAGAATAGGCTTGAGTACCTTGAGAAGGGTTTCTTAAAAAAGCACATAAATATGAAACATATAATCATGTAAAACAACGTAAAGAGATACCAGTAGTTGCTCAAAATTTTCCGAAAGCACTTAATAGACTTTTTAAATAAGCAATGAAATCAGATCTTTTCAAAAGTAATCCCACTTTAAGAAAAACACTCTTTCTAAAAATAAAAGTGGCTTTTCAGTTTAAAAAGAAGAAAATGTTAAAAAATATTATCCAATGCTGATCTTTCGGCACTTATAAATATGTAGGAATTTATATTCTTCTATACACAGCTTTGCATCATAGTAATATGCTGTTCACATTGGCGAAATAAAGATTATATCATTTATCTTTATCCAATTAGAGCCCTATTTTATACGATGATAGAACTATATATTTTTAGCATCTATAATAAATACTATGAATCATGAAATTTTATCGTGTCAATTTATAATAGATACTAAATAATTTTTATATATTTAGTATGTAAAAATTTTGATCAATTTTATTATCTATGAATGTATTAAAAAATAATATTAATATCATTTTATAAAAATTATATGATAACCACATGTTATTTATATATAACACATAACGAAATATTTCATAAAATTTTTAAGAATATTTTTGTAATTATTACTGTTACTTTTTTACAATAATGTTTATTAAAAATTACAGTTATATTTTTATATGTATTTTTATTATTGACTAAAAATACATATTGAAATAATATATTTTATATAGGGTGAGATATATAAACATTATGTATATTTCTTACATATATAATTTAAGAATATTTGAGGTAAAGTTATGGTAAAAATATTTAAAAATTATATCTTAAGCATTTTTATAGCGAGCACTTTTTTTATTTCACAAACTGTAAATGTTAATGCAAACTATTTGAAAAACGATACTCCAAAAGAGGAACTTTCTGTTTCCCCAATGGAACAAGTAAAATATGCGAAATCCAATGTAGTTTCTACGGCTGCTTCCTATGTTCCATCTGTAAATTATAAAACAGAAAATGGAACAACAAGTGAAGGAAAATTTGAAAAGGTCGTTGAACCTATGACTATAGGAATGGGATTATTGCTTACTGGATATGCAATGAGTTTTATAGGATCAATAATAAGTTGGATAAAGGACATAGTATTGATGTTCAAATAATTCAACCTCATCTAGAACTCTAGAATAATAGCTTCATTGTGTTTCTATAATTCATTGTAAATAATTACATAATGAAGCTCACCTTTCTACAAAAGATAAATGTTGTAGATTATATCCAAATATCCAAAGTATAAATTTACACATATATTGAATAGTATAAAATATTTGAGGTAAATTATGATTAAATTGTTTAAAAATCATATGTTAAGTATTTGCATTATGTCTGCCTTTTCTCTTTCTCAGGTTGTAAATGTGCATGCAAACTCTTTGCAAAATAATACTCATCGTGAGAATATTTCTGTTTCTACAATAGAGCAGAAAAGAAAGGATGCAATCCATACCGTTTCTCTCTATAGACCCAGTCTAAATCGTGGAATGGATAATGAAACTACTATTGAAGGAAAATTTGAAAAGGTCGTTGAACCTCTTACAATCGGGAATTTTGGTATGGGGATGGCACTTGGATATGCATCAAGTACGATAGGCATGTTTTTAGGATGGATCATAAGTAAAATAATATCGTATTTTACATCTCGTTAAAATTGAAATTTCATCAGAATAAAACCTTCTCATATGAAATGTAAACTATGGATATATTCTGTGTTGACCCATTATTGATGACAAAAAACTAATGAATTATCACACTAAGAATGAAAAAAGCTTTAAATGCTTCTGTTTCTCTCGATGTGTACTAATTCTGCCGATGCATCTATTCAATTCAGATTAAAATAAAATAAAAGATTGGTGATAAATTATGATTAAAGTATTGAAAACTTACGTATTAAATATTTTAATAGCAGTTTCTTTTTTGCTTTCACAAGTTATAAATGTTCATGCCAATCATTGGAAAAATGATACTCAATGGGAAACTGTCTCTTTAATAGAACAAGGAAAGAAAAAAGCTATCGATATAGCTGCTCTTTATGTCCCAAGTTTCACTCATAAAGCAAAAAGTGAATCTGCCTTTGAAGGAAAATTTGAGAAAGTGTTTGAACCAATTACGCTAGGAATTTTTTCTACAGTAGGAGCTTTGGGTTTTGGATTTTTGACTGGATTTGTTATGTCCATATTTAGCGGGATAATCGGATGTGCAATAGGAAAAATTAAAGGAAAATAATTCAAAGATACTCCGTGATTTTTTCTATTTAAAATAAGAATATTTTACAGCCTGCTTCACATCATTTAGCAGGCTGTTTTTATGTTTTCTATGGATAAACTTTCGGTTACCATCCTGTATAGCACAAATATAATATCTATTATTATACAAAATGATAAATTAAGCTAAAAAAGAGTATTCAAAGTATAGATTTGCGCATGAAATGCCATAAAATTACCTTATAAATCTTCTATTATGAATCTTGATATGTATAGTTTTAAATTCATTTTAGCAGATTTAATTATTACAAAGTATAAGAGTATAAAATAACTATGAATGGTTGAGTTTTACAAAAAAATCTTCAATAAATACCATTCTATCTATTTGGTTTTATTATTTAAGTAAGGTGTACAAGTGAAGATACGTTGTAAAATTTAAGTGAATGAATAATAGAGAGAAAATTTTCGACTGTAACAGATTTTCTGTGCACATTTGACGTTTATATCTCAAAAATAAAAATGCTTAAGACTCTTTCCTTTCATTATTGAGTTAAAAAGAAGAAAAGAAACTCTATCCATTTAATAATTTAAATATTATGAAAAACGTGAAATAAATAACTTCACCAATTTGCCCGAAATAAAAAAGGATAAGACTTATGGAATATATCAGCACGAGAGGTGAAGCTCCTGCTTTAAGCTTTACGGAAACGATCATGACAGGATTGGCAAGTGATGGGGGACTTTATCTGCCAGATAAATTTCCTCAGCTATCATTTGATGCGTTACGAGCACTTCGTGGTCAGTCCTATACAACAATTGCTAAAACTATTCTGTGGCCCTTTGTGAATAACGAAATCGAATATACAGCTTTTGAAAAGATGATCGCTGAATCTTATGCAACCTTTCACCATCCAGCAATCTGTCCGTTACGACAAACTGGAACAGATGAATTTATCCTTGAACTCTTTCATGGTCCTACTTTAGCTTTTAAAGATGTAGCAATGCAGTTTCTTTCTCGACTGATGGATTATGTTTTGACTGAAAAAAATAGATGTGCAACGATTATTGCTGCAACATCAGGTGATACAGGAGGAGCTGCAATACAAGCTTTTGCTGGAAAAGAACACTCAGATATTTTTATTTTATTTCCTAAAGGACGTGTATCACCTGTTCAACAACGGCAAATGACCACCAACCAATGTTCAAATGTTCATGCCATTGCCATTGAAGGAAATTTTGATGATTGCCAAGCTCTTGTCAAAGCAATGTTTAATGACCACAATTTTCGTAAAAAAAGAGCGCTTTCAGGTGTTAATTCTATAAATTGGGCGCGTATTATGGCGCAAATTGTTTACTATTTTTCATCTGCACTTTCCTTAGGATCTCCTGATAGAGCTGTTTCATTTACTGTTCCTACTGGAAATTTTGGTGATATTTTTGCAGGTTACGTTGCAGCCCGTATGGGATTACCCATTGCTCAACTGGTCATCGCAACGAATGATAACGACATCCTTGTACGTACATTGATCAGTGGTACTTACGAAACACAACCAATAGTCCATACAACATCACCTTCTATGGATATTCAGGTCTCTTCTAATTTTGAACGTTTGCTCTTTGAAAGTGGCAATCGTGATCCAAAGTGGATTCGCAATGCAATGGAAAACTTGAAACAATCAGGACATTTTACTCTTAATGAAAAGCAACTCAAAAATATTCGTTCCCTATTTTCCGCTGGGAAAAGCACCATGGCTGCAACAGCTCAAACAATTGATAGTGTCTATAAAGAAAGTGGCTATCTTGTTGATCCACATACAGCCGTCGCTCTTCAAGTAGCGCGTGAAAACAAAAAACCGCATATTCCAATGATTGTCCTTGCCACGGCTCATCCAGCTAAATTTCCTGATACTATTAAAAGTGCTTGTGGCCTGCATGCCCCATGGCCATCTCATCTCAATGATGTAATGAAACGCGAAGAACACTTTATAAGTCTTGCTAATGATGAAAAAATAGTAAAAGATTATATCTCTTTAAAATCACGTGCATCTTATTAAAGTTAGCTGCATTAATTTAAATCAAGAATATTCTAATACCCTTACAATGAGGTATTTAGCTTACTTAATGGAGTTGTAAATACATGGATGTAGATATATGTCGCCTTAGTAATGGTTTGACTATCGCCACACATACAATGCAACAAATTGATAGTGTTGCCCTCGGGATATGGGTTAAAGTAGGCTCACGCAATGAAACCTCTACACAGCATGGTATCGCTCATCTTCTTGAACATATGGCTTTTAAAGGAACCGAAAACCGCACTGCTTTTCAAATTGCAACCGATATTGAAGATGTTGGCGGTGAAATCAATGCCACAACCAGTATTGAAACAACAGCTTACTTTGCACGTGTACTTAAAAGCGATATTCCACTTGCTATAGACATTTTGGCCGATATTTTAATGCATTCAAAATTTGACGACGATGAACTAGAACGAGAAAAACAAGTAATCTTTCAGGAAATTGGTGCCGCCCATGACACTCCTGATGATATTGTTTTTGATCACTTTACAGAAACAGCCTTTCGTCATCAATCCCTTGGGCGCTCTATTTTAGGAACAGCTAAAACTATTCAATCATTTACATCTACTGATCTCCATGATTTCATCAATAAACAATATAGTGCAGATCGTATGATTGTCGTTGCTGCAGGAGCTGTAGAGCACGAAAGTTTCTTGCGAGAAGTTGAAAGTCGTCTTGGTACTTTTCGCTCCCATTCAACCGCACCTCTTACTAATCTTGCAAATTATGTCGGTGGCGACTTTCGTGAATATCGCGATTTAATGGATACACAAGTTGTTTTAGGGTTTGAAGGGCGTGCTTATCACGCGCGTGATTTTTATGCGGCCCAAATTCTTTCAATCATTCTTGGTGGTGGTATGTCTTCACGTCTTTTTCAAGAGGTAAGAGAGAAACGTGGATTATGCTATTCTATCTATGCTTTTCATTGGGGATTTTCAGATACTGGGCTTTTTGGTGTTCACGCAGCTACCAGACAAGAAGGGCTCAAAGAACTTATTCCTGTGATTCTTGATGAACTTTCCAAGGTCAGCAAAAATATTCACGCCAATGAACTGCAACGAGCACAAACGCAATATCGTGCGAATCTGACAATGTCACAGGAAAATCCCTCTAGTCAAGCACACCTCATTGCTCGCCAAATACTCCTTTATGGTCGACCAATTCCAATATCGGAAACAATTGAACGCCTCAGTCTCATCACTCCTCAAAGATTAACTGATTTAGCACATCGTCTTTTTACAAACTCCACGCCAACACTAACTGCTGTTGGACCTGTAGGACCCCTCATAAATTTTGATGATTTAACGTCAACACTTTCATACAAGCTAAAGTAAAAACTTCTTTTCAAAGCAGCATCACATAACATACACATATTTTATCATAAAATTTACCACAAAAGCTCTCCTCATTAAATAAGTTTTGGAAATATTGGGCAAAGAAGCGTACAAAACTACCCAATTCATACTTCATGTGATAAAGATTCTAATAAGTGAAGGTATATTTGTGAAATCTGGAATTTCATGGTTTAACTTTGCCCTTTTAAAATATAAAATTTCATTCGCTTCAAGTTCCATTGAAGCAAATGGTATGTAGTTTATTTGTATATAAAACCACATAACTTAAGAAAAAGTGATAACAATTTATTATGTAGATAAATTATAAAAGGTGGGCGTTTTTTCTCAGAAATCGAAATGAAAATTAAACATCCTAAAATATTGAGAGTGGGACATTGTGAAGAGTTTGCGTAAAATAATTGACATCATTTTCATTGTAGTCGTTAGTTCTCTTGTCCATCTTACATCAGCACAAGCAATTGAACCAGTTAAAATTTCTCCTCAGGATGCTGCGCTTGATCTTTCACAAGCAATTGAAATTCACCATACAAACAACTCTATTTTTCAAACAAGTACAGCGCCAGGACCAGATGGTATTGTATGGCGTATTGAGGTGCAGGCAAAAAATGAAAATTTTTCCGGAAATTGGGCAGTTTTTTCTCTTGCAAATCCAACAGATGAACAAATCGATCGTCTCATCGTTGCTCCCCATTACCGCATGGCGCATTCTGGATTTTTTTGGCCCGACCTTGGATCAGCAAGGATTCAATCCATAACGCCAAGCGAAGGTTTTTCCCTCGATCGTCAACTTAGTGCAAACTCTGATATCTTTCGTATTACCCTTAACCCAGGTGCGGTTGTTACATTTGTGGCCGAACTTAACTCTGCCAATCTACCGCAAATCTATTTATGGCAACCTGAAGCTTATAAAGATGCAATTAATTCTTATACGCTTTATCATGGTATTCTTCTTGGGATATCGGGTCTCTTAGCGCTTTTGTTAACTGTTCTCTTCGTCGTCCGTGGAACAGGGCTGTTTCCTGCAACAGCTGCTGTTGCTTGGGCCGTGCTTTTTTATATTGGTATTGACTTCAACTTTTTAAATAAATTCTTTGCAGTTACACTCACAACACAACCAATCTGGCGTGCTGGTACAGAAGTAGCACTTACTGCTACACTCTTCATTTTTCTTTTTACCTATCTCAGCCTTAACCGCTGGCATTATCATTTTAGTTACGGTGCTATCGCTTGGACCATTGCCTTTTGCAGTCTGGGAGCCTTTGCTATTTATGATCCAATTAGAGCAGCTGGAATTGCGCGTTTGTCTTTTGGCCTTACCGCTGTGCTTGGTATACTATTAATCATCTATTTCTCAATCAGAAGCTATGACCGCGCTATTATGCTTATTCCAACATGGTTGCTTATTAGCTTTTGGTGTGTTGGAGCCTATGCCTGTATAGCTGGATATTTAAACAATGATATTATCCAGCCAGCATTAGCGGGGGGATTAGTGCTCATTGTTCTTCTCATCAGCTTTACTGTCCTGCAACAAACTTTTTCTAATGACGCTTTCCATGAAGGAATATTTTCCGACCTTGAACAACAAGTACTCGCAGCAAAGGGAGCTGGAAATATTATTTGGGATTGGAACATTGAGCGTGACCGTATTGTTGTGCATCCAAACATGGCAACCCTTTTTGGTACTGAAATTCATAACCTCAATGGACCTATGCGCAACTGGATTTCAGCCTTGCACCATGATGATCGTGAACGCTTTCAAGCTGTATTAGATATCATTCTTAAAAATAAAAAAGGGCGCATTGATCAAATTTTTCGGCTTTCTTCCGGTGGTGGTTATTATCATTGGTTTTCTCTTCGTGCACGTCCGGCTATGCAAAAAGATGGGAAAATCACACGTGTCATTGGAACCATTGTCAATATTACTAACCATAAAAAATCCGAAGAACGCTTATTGCATGATGCAATCCACGACAGCTTAACCGGCCTTCCTAACCAACAAGTTTTCTTTGATAGACTACAAAATTATACCTCTTTGGCGAAAGCAAATATCAAAATTAGACCGACTGTCTTTATGATTGATTTTGACAATTTTCGCCAAATTAATCGCAAATTAGGCATAGCAGTTGGGGATACTGTATTGCTTATAATCGCACGTCGTTTAAACCGTCTTATTAACTTTCAAGACACCTTATCGCGACTTTCAGCAGACCGCTTTGCAATTATTTTACTCAGTGAAACTGAACCACAAAAAATTGCAGCATTTGCAGATCATTTGCACAAAACAATTTCAGCACCTATTTCACTTTCAGAAAACAAAATAATCCTTTCAACGTCTATCGGATTGGTTACATGGAGTGAAAGCCGATCGACGGCTAAAGATATTTTTAATGATAGTGAATTAGCGATGATTCGTGCAAAACAAATGGGCGGAAACCATATAGAACCTTTTCGTCCTAATTTTCGCACTTTGGGTCTCGAACATAATACTCTGGAGAAAGATGTTCATTATGCCATAAAACGTAATGAGATAAAAATCCTCTACCATCCTATTCTTAATTTATCAGATGGACATATTATTGGTTTTGAAACAATTGTAGAATGGCATCATCCCACTTATGGAAATTTAAATGTCTCTGATTTCATAAAAATCGTAGAAAACGAACAAATTGTTATGGATTTGTCACAATTTATCATCGATAATGCTATTATTGATCTTATAAATGTACAAGAAAAGTTTTCCCAACAATCTTTCTTTATTTCAATTAATTTACCAAGCGCAGAAATGATTCATCCTCGTTTTATCAGTCAATTGCGCGCCGCTTTGCTTCGCCATCCGCTCCACAAAGGGCGTTTGATGATTGAAATATCTGAATTTGTCTTAAGAAATAATCCTGAACAATCAGCGCACTTTCTCGAACAAATTAAGACACTTGGAATGAATCTCGCACTCGATAATTTTGGAACAGGTTATTCGTCTCTGACCTATCTCGTACGTTATCCATTTGATATGGTTAAACTTGATCGTTCACTTATCTCAATCGACTCTCTTAAAAAGAAAATTGTTCTAAAGTCTATCATTAATATGGCAACAGATCTTAATTTGCAAATTATCGCAGAAGGTGTTGAAAATGAAAAAGAAGCAATCTTCCTCCGTCAAGAAGGCTGTAAATATGTTCAAAGTACACTTGTGACGAAACCGATTGCCATAGAAGAATTAATTACGCTCGTTCAGAGCCATTTCCCTTATAAAATAAAAACATAAGGGATAAAATAACGTATAAAGTTAAAAAGCTTAGAAAAAACTCTACGCGTGTCCCATTTCAGAAGCAAGATAAGTTGGATCGATACCCATGCGTGTTAAACTTTTATCATACTTGCAGCTTAAATCGCTTTCAAAAAGAAAACTAGGTGATGTAGAACTGATGAGCCAACCATTTGTAGAAATTTCTGCCTCAAGTTGCCCTGCTTTCCATCCAGCATAGCCTAATGCTACCAATGCATGTTGCGGACCTTGTTCGCAACTGATTGCTTTTAATATATCAATTGTCGCAGTAAAACAGACCTTATCTGCAATAAAAACAGTTTCTTCACAAGCATAATCATCTGAATGAAGGACAAAACCACGCGAAGGATCAACAGGACCACCATAGCGAACTGGAAACTGTTTTATTGGTTCAGAAAGGCTTTTTTTTTGGCCACTGTCTATGACGCCCAAGTGAAGCAAAAGCTCTGGAAAATCAATATGATGCAATTGATTGAGAATAATGCCCATCGCACCGGCATCAGAATGCGCACAAATATAAATAACAGAACGAATAAAGCGTTTGTCATTCATTCCAGGCATTGCTATGAGTAATTGTCCACCTAAAAAGCCATTACACCGCTTCATTAATCTGTTATTCTCCATAATTTACATGATAAAAGTTTGTTCATTTAGCACACTAGGAAAATAAAACTCCAATGAAAAAAAGTCATATATTTAAAAATTTACAAAATATCGCAACTTTCTTTTATAAAAAGCTTTTCATTACTTTAAGCTTAACATTCATAGTTTTAGAATTACTTAACATTCCTGTAAATGCTCAAACAGAACAAAAACTCCAGCTTTTCGCAACATCTTGGTATGAATCAGATGGTGGTCGTATCCGATTAGCGATCACTGAACCTTCTCTTTCTGGAATAAGAGAAGGCATTATTGAGATTGTGCTTAAACCAGGATGGAAAACTTACTGGCGTAATCCAGGTAATTCTGGCATGGCGCCATTTTTTAATTTCAACCAACAAGTTTCTTATGAAATCTTTTATCCTACTCCACAACTTTTCGAAACAGAAAATGATTGGTCATTAGGCTATAAAGATAAAGTAATATTGCCCTTCAATCTTTCTGCTTCAAGCAAAAATTTAAGTGGTGCTTTCACTCTTGGATTATGTAATAAAATCTGTCTTCCATTTACTGTTAACTTTGATTTTTCGCCTTCTGCTCTTAAAAATAAACATCTTCCTGCTTCCTTATTAAAAAATGCTCAAGATTCTTTGCCCCGCATGATGCAGAATGCACTAAAAATAAGTGCCGAAAAAAATAACAGTACGCTTCTTATAAAAATACAAAATAACAACAAAACCACTCCTTCCTCTCTCTTTTTAGATGGAGGAGAAATGCAAATTGGAGCAGCAAGAAAAGTCAGTGATAACGCAGAATATACACTCTTCAGTGCTCCACTCTATTTCGCACCAGAAGAAATAAACCAAAAAATTTTTTATACAGTTTCTTTTAAAGACCACGCCTTAAGTGGAACATTCATATTCCATACACAGCCAACCCCTCTTGCGACTCCGTGATAAAAGAAAAAAGCTCTCAAACAGCAATTATGCTGGAAAACGTCCATTTTCGCGATATTGAGTAATTGCTTTGCGAGCAAGGGCATCTGCGCGTTCATTTTCTGGATGTCCCGCATGCCCTTTTACCCAGTGCCATCTGACTGTATGACAAGAACTAGCATCCTCAAGAACTTGCCATAGCTCCATATTTTTAACAGGATTTTTTGATGCGGTGCGCCAATTATTCTTTTTCCAATCTTCAATCCACTTAGATATACCATTACGCACATAAACTGAGTCTGTATAAAGGTCGACCAAACAAGGCTCTTTAAGCGCCTTTAATGCACAAATTGCCGCCATGAGTTCCATTTGATTGTTTGTCGTATGTACCTTACCACCATAAAGCTCACGTTCATGGCCATTCCAGCGTAAAATTGCTCCCCAACCTCCAATTCCAGGGTTCCCTGAGCAAGCACCATCTGTATAAATTTCAACGATTTTTTGTTGAGTTGCCATAAAATTTAAAAACCTAATTCACTTAGCGAATTTACATTACTGAAAAAACAAAGCTTGTGCCAATACTCCCATGGATCTTTCTTAATAACAAAGCTATTAGGCGGTGTATTAAACCAATCATAAAGACGTGTGAGTAAGAAACGCAAAGACGCACCACGAGCTAATAAAACAATCTTGTCCAATTCTAAAGGGATCAATGGTCTTATTTTTTGATAATTTTCCAATAACTTACGTGCTTTGGTAAGATTATAGGAATGATCAGGTTCAAAGCACCAAGCATTTAAACAGATCGCTAAATCATAAGCAAAAAAGTCATTACAAGCAAAATAGAAATCTATTATCCCAGAAAGACGATGATTCACAAAAAAGACGTTATCATTAAATAAATCTGCATGAATAATGCCTATTGGTAAATTGAATGGCCAATTTTCCTGTAAAAAAGCCAATTCCGACTCAATTTTTTGTCCAAATTCTTTTAACAATGCATCTTCTTTGGTTTGACAACGTTGCCACAATACCTGCCAATCCATAACAGAAAGAGTATTTTTACGACTGAGTGTAAAATCCTGTCCTGCTAAATGCAATTGTGCGAGCCCCGTCCCCACTTCACCACAATGATCTATCTTGGGCTGGCGGATCCATTCTCCTTCCAGAAAAGTAATAATAGCAGCAGGGCGTCCTGCTAGTTCACAGATCATCATTCCATTATTTTGAATAACAGGTTGAGGACAAGGGATTCCACGCTGTCCTAAATGCTGCATCAAGCGACAAAAAAAAGGTAAATCATCTTTTGAAATACGCTTTTCATAAAGCGTTAAAATAAATCGCCCTTGTGTTGTCTCTAACATAAAATTAGAATTTTCAATCCCCTCCTCTATACCTTGATAAGACAAAAGTGATCCTATTGCATAACGTGTTAAAAACACTTTTAAATCATTTAAATGAATATCTGTATAAACGGCCATTATTCTGCTTTCGTTGTAGATATGTCTGTATTCTGATTTTTTGCATTATTTGCTTGACCATTGACGAAAGCCATATCTTGAGACGTTAAAATGACGTCACGTAATTCGCGACTCACTAAAAATTTTTCCGTTTCCACCGCTGTTTCAGCTAATTCTATTGTGACATCATAACGCTCACGAAATGCAGAAATAATTTCATCAATAATAATTTCAGGAGCCGAAGCCCCTGCTGAAAGACTGACAATAGAAAGAGCTTTTAGGTTTTCAAAATTAATTTCATCAGCGCGCTGAACTAAAATAGCTTGCCGCGCACCAGACTTTTCGGCAACCTCTACTAAACGTCGTGAATTAGAAGAATTTGGCGCTCCAACAATCAAAAACAAATCACTCCCCTTTGCTGCTGCCTTAACCGCGTCTTGTCGATTCGTTGTAGCATAGCAAATTGATTCAGCCGCTGGAGCTGCTAATGTAGGGAAACGTTGTTGTAATATATCGAGAATTCCTGCAGTATCTTCAACAGAAAGCGTTGTTTGTGTAACAAATCCTAATTTATCTGGATCATTAGGTTGATAATGCAAAGCATCTTCTATCGTTTCAATAAGCGTTACAGCCCCTTCTTCAAGCTGTCCCATTGTCCCTATCACCTCAGGATGACCAGCATGACCAATCAATATAACATGACGACCATGACGTTGATGTCGTATCGCTTGTTTATGAACTTTCGAAACCAATGGACATGTTGCGTCGAGATAAAACAAATTATAGCATTGCGCTTCTTCTGAAACAGATTTTGGTACACCATGAGCAGAAAAAACAACCGGTTGATTGCGATGTTCTTCTGGAATCTCATTAAGTTCTTCGACAAAAATAGCTCCCCGTTGCTGTAATCCCTCGACCACGTAACGGTTGTGTACAATTTCATGACGAACATATACTGGAACACCATATTTTTTTAATGCAAGGAGAACAATCTGGATAGCACGATCAACCCCTGCACAAAATCCACGTGGACCACAAAGACGTATCGTTAAAGGGGGAAGTCCAGACATAAATCATCCTTAATTTCTATAGTGTTAGCTATATACTCAAATAACCGGTCATTATACACGAATAAGCAATGTAAAAAAACTGGCAATAGCATCTTTTGCATAAGAACACACTCTATCGCATTTTCTTACGACATTTTCTTGCAGCAAAGCTCTTTTAAAATTTGCTTTTTCATTTCACAAAACTAAAGAGCGATAAAATACCAAACAAGAGATTCAATCAAAAGAACTCCAAAGATAGCTGCCAAATAAAGTAATGAAAAGAAAAACAGTTTTTTTGCCATCAAAATAGTTTCATTATGTGTATCAGTTTTCCACAAACGATAGGCAAAATAGACAAAGATAATGCTTAAAATTATTGAAAAAATACCATAAAAAATTCCGCCAAGACCAGTAAAGCAAGGAGCAACAGCGCATAATGCCATCAAAATAGTATAAAATAAAATCTGTTTTTTTGTTGAATGTTCACCTCGTACATTGGGCATCATAGGGATACCGGCAGCCTCATAATCAAGAGATGAAAATAAAGAAAGAGCCCAAAAATGAGGGGGGGTCCACATAAAAATGATTAAAAATAATAAAAAGCTATCAATACTCACTGTTCCTGTTGTCGCGGCCCATCCAATCATTGGTGGAAAAGCCCCAGAAGCACCACCAATAACAATATTTTGTGGTGTGATACGCTTTAACCAAATTGTATAGATGACGACATAAAAGAAAATCGTAAACGCAAGAAAAAATGCTGCAAACCAATTAATGAAACTCCCCATAACCAATACCGAAAGCATAGAAAGAACCATGCCAAAAATAAATGCTTTTCGGGAACTGATTTTACCCATAGGAATAGGACGCTTTTTGGTCCGTTCCATCACGGCATCAATGTCAGCATCATACCACATATTCAATGCTCCCGCACCACCACCACCGATGGCAATACATAAAATCGCTAAAAAACCATACAATGGATTGATAGGAACAGGCGATACAAGCAAACCAACCAGAGCTGTAAAGACCACAAGAGACATAACACGTGGCTTTAATAGTGTGATATAATCACCAATACCGGATTTTGGTGGCGTTGATTTACCATTCACAACCGATAACTCTCCTGAAACTGACATTCCGCTCAAAGCCCTTTTCCATTTCTGTCATTCACAAACCAATATTATCTGACAAATATTATCTAGCGTATGGAAATAACCAATTAAGACCAATCGTATTTTTGAGAAAATATGAAATACCTCTTTCGCACATATCTCCTAAAAATAGATAGAAATATTGGCAACGAAAATACATTTTTTCAATCAACATGCTCTCCTACATTGCAAATGTATCATAAAAATATATCCTATGGATTAATATATTTGGGTAAATACTGATTTTGTGTTATAGTTTTTTTATAGGGAATTCATTTTTTATGTAAATCTATGCATGGTTGTGGGTGTTGAGTCGGATAGGATTTTCTGTGATACTTTATAAATTACTCAAAAAAACTTTTTTTATTGGTGTTGTTTTTTACACATTTTATAATAGTTTTATCAGTCATGTATTTGCACAAACACCCTATGCGCAAAATGTTCCTGCTCCACAAACCTATGGTGCATGGACAAAAGTTTGTTCTCTACCACCAGGTACACCTAACATGCAGTGTGAAGTTGTACAAAACGTTCATACACAAGGTCGTCATGATATTACCTTGCGCGTTACATTTTATAAACTTCCTCAAAAGCAAGGTGCTTTGATGCGTGTTTTTGTTCCGATTCGCGTCGAATTACGCCCTGGCGTTGGAATTAAAATTGACGATAAAAATATGGGCAGAATGGAATATCGTCGTTGTCTTGGTGATAATTGTGTTGCTGAAGCCTTTCTTAAAGAAGACATATTGCAGCTCTTTTTAAAAGGAAAAATGGCAACCTATTTTATCTTTACAACTCCTGAACAAGGGATTGGAGGTTTTGTTGACCTTCATGGTCTTGGTGACGCCTATGCAACCTTACCGACATGAATAAAATCGATACACTTTAAACGATTAAAATCTCATCGTTTATTTTGAACGCTTCTTAAATTAGATTAATAAAAATCTTCTAAGTCCCCATAAAAATAGGATAATTCTTATGAAATCGCTGATTGATCATTTTGATATTGCTTCCTCTAAAGTGCAATCACTGGTACAGGAAACGCTTCATCATGCAGATGATGGTGAGCTTTACCTTGAGTATACAGAAAGCGAAGCTCTTTTATTTGATAATGGACAGCTTAAAAACGGCTCATTTCATCAAGATATGGGATTTGGACTACGCGTTGTTGCTGGAGAGGCTACTGGATATGCGCATTCTAATGAGTTATCAGCAGCTGCACTAAAACGTGCCAGTGAAGCAGCTAAAGCTGTCACCTATAATAATCATACAGGAACTTATAGCATAGCACCTCAACAAACAAACAAGAGACTTTACCAACCGCAGAATCCCCTTGATGCTCCATCATTTGAAGAAAAAAGTGCTCTTTTGCAAAAAATTGATGCCTATTTACGTGCTAAAAATGATAAATTGCATCAAGTGACTGTTTCTCTTTCCGGCTCGTTACAACATGTTGAAATTTTACGTGCAGATGGTTATTTGGTTCGTGATATTCGTCCCCTTGTGCGACTTTCTATATCTGTAGTCGCAGCTGAAGGCAATCGACGTGAAAATGGTTTTTATGGGTGTGGAGGGCGACAAGCATTTAGCCAATTTATTCATGAAGACAATTGGAAAAAAGCTGCGGATGAAGCCTTACGTATGGCTTTAACAAATTTAGAAGCAGAAGCAGCGCCTGCTGGATCTTTTGATGTTGTCTTAGCCAATGGATGGCCTGGTGTTATGCTCCATGAAGCCGTAGGTCATGGTTTAGAAGGTGACTTTAACCGTAAAAAAACATCCGCTTTTGCTGGACTTTTAGGACAACAAGTTGCGGCAAAAGGTGTTACAGTTGTTGATGATGGAACAATTCCACAATGTCGTGGCTCTCTCACTGTCGATGATGAGGGAACCCCTTCAGGATATAACGTTCTCATTGAAGATGGAAAGCTCGTTGGTTTTATGCAAGACAGGCTTAATGCACGGCTTATGGGAGGTAAATCAACTGGAAATGGACGGCGTGAATCTTATGCTTATGCACCAATGCCACGAATGACCAATACAGTCATGCTAGGAGGAGATAAAACACCTGAAGAAATCCTTTCTTCTCTCAAACATGGTATCTATGCTGTTTCATTTGGTGGAGGACAAGTTGATATTACTTCTGGAAAATTCGTCTTTGAATGTACTGAAGCATACCGAGTGGAAAATGGTAAAATTGGTGCACCAATCAAAGGCGCAACTCTTATTGGAAATGGACCGGATGCTATGAAACGTATTACAATGATTGGTAATGATAGTAAACTTGATAATGGTATCGGTATGTGTGGAAAAGCTGGACAAAATGTCCCTGTTGGTGTCGGTCAACCTCATCTTCGAATCAATAATATGACAATCGGTGGAACTGCGCTTATAAAGGAATGAGCTTTCTCATTTCTCCCCAATATTGCCTCCTTCTGATCTATTACGACAATTTTGTGGGGGGCTTTACAGTGAATTGATTTATAAAGATAATCTACCGTTGTTCGTATTGCATTAGAACCTTGAATACCATAAGATTTTCTCATTTCAAATCTGTATCTGTTGAATCAATCAAAATCATTCGTTTGTACGTTACAAGCGGAGAGAGTTATATGGATAAAAACTGTACAAGAAAGGACTAAAGATTCCTCTTATGAACCTTCTCAAGTACCAAGAATTTTAGAAACATCGGGAGATGGCAAATGTAATGAGGGCACCGGTTTGGTTAGATACATCTTCTTCATAAGACCTTAGTCTTTTGTGTGGGGTAACTTATCTCTTATATTTCATAATAAAAAAGTTTAAAATAAAAAACATTTTTTACATTCAGTGCTCTTAATTCAATGAGAAAAAGGTTATTACTGTAGATAAATTTTGGAGAGATTTTTATAATAATACTCAAGTAAACTTTTAAAAAAATCTTCATGGCATTAAAAAAATTTTAGGCTAAAACTTCCAACCTTTCTTTTTTTTCTTTTTGCTCAAAACAGCAACAATTTCGACATGTGGTGACCATAAAAATTGATCAATCGGTATGATTTTTTCTACTGTATACCCCCCTGCAACAAGGAGAGATAAATCACGAGCAAATGTAGTAGGATTACAGGAAATTGCCACAATACGAGATACTGTTGCCTTTGCTAATTCACGTACTTGTTTCTCTGCACCAGCGCGTGGAGGGTCAAAAACTACACACTCAAAACATTCAAGTTCCTTTACAGAAAGTGGATGTCGGAAAAGATCACGTTTTTCACAAGTGACCGTTTTTAAACCGGTCGCAAAACGTGCTGCTGTATTTAGATTTCTTAATGCATCTTCATTGTTTTCTACTGCATGAACATTCATCTTTTTTGCCATACGCAAGGTAAATGTTCCTACCCCTGAAAACAAATCAACAGCATTCTTTGTTTTTTTTAAATGAGTCAAAATAATATTGCCCATTATATTTTCAGCTTCGCACGTTGCTTGAAGAAAACCACCAGAAGGAAATTCAACACGGACATCTCCAAAGTAAATCTCTGGTTTTTCTCGTTCAACTAAAACTTCACCGTCAACAGATAAACGTATAATTCCATATGAAAGAGCAGCACTGATCATTTTCTGACGAAGTGATTCATGATGTACAATGCAACCGCTTAAAGCAACATCTAAACCATTTTCAACACATGTTATCGTAACATGAAACCGTTTGGCAGAGCTGCTTAGAAAAGCACAGAGCTCTCTGATATTATGCAACTGAGAGATAAGCTCTGGACGGCTTACTGGACATTCCTCAAGAGCTACAATCTCATGAGAGAGATAACGGTTAAAACCAACTTTTTGCCCCTGTGGTGTCATGGATGCTGTTAGAGTAATCCGCCGTCGGCTATAAGGTTTACATTCTATTAAAGGCGCAACAACATTATTAAGTCCATACTTTTTAAGCGCATCAACAACCAATTGTTGTTTCCATACGCGATAAGCATCCATATGCCAATGCTGAAGAGTACACCCTCCACATTCTCCAAAATGCTGACAAAGAGCATCAACGCGTTCTGATGATTTTTCTTTTAATGCTATATATGTTGCATATTTTCCATGAACAGTAATTTCAGCACACTCTCCTGGTAAAGTAAAAGGAACATAAACGAAGCCGTGAGACGTCTTAGCAGTACCATAACCATTTGCTACGATATGGTCGATTATGACATTGTCATTCACTCTTGTTTTTCTCCAAATAGTAAATATTCCACGTTGCCATCTCCACCTGTAATAGGGGAAGAAATTAGACCTTTTGAACACCACCCTGTTTGTGTATTTAACCAAACAAAAAGCGCCTCAGCAGTTTCTTTAGCTATTGATGGATTTAATATTCCTCTCTTACTAAAGTGTTTACGACCAAGCTCAAACTGAGGCTTTACCAGTAAAACAGCTTGGGCGCCCTTTTTGGCTAAAGACAAAACAGGAGGCAATGCAAGTTTGAGAGAGATGAAGCTAACATCTGAAACGATAAGATCAATTTCTCGCCCGCCTAAATGTTTCTGTTGAAAATCTCTAACATTCAAGCCTTCTAATAACGTTATAGCACTGTTGCCCAATAAGCGTTTATCAAATTGATGGTGCCCAACATCAACGGCAATTACATGAGCTGATCCACGCTCTAAGAGAACTTGTGTAAAACCACCTGTGGACGCACCAACATCAATGGCCGTCACTTTATCTGTTATAATCGGAAATGCATCAAGTGCAGCAATCAATTTTAACGCTGCCCGAGAAACATAATTCTGCGCTGGATCACAAACAGCAATCTCTGCATCATCAAAAACGATTTGCCCAGCTTTGAAAACGATTTCGCCGTTAACTTTAACAGTTTGACGCACGATAGCATCACGTGCGCGTGAACGTGTCGTAAAAAAGTTTTTTTCAACTAAAAGAATATCGAGTCTTTTTCTGATAGCCATCTCATACTCGATTTTTTTATCCTGTTCGAATCTCGCGGCCTAAAGCAGTAAAAACCATGTTGACAATACCCATAGCATCAAGCCCGATAGTTGAGAGAACTTTTTCTGGTGAACCATGATTCAAATATTCATCAGGAAGTTTTAGTGTACGAACTTTCAAACCATGCTCTAAGAGCCCTTCTTGCGCTAAAAATTGTAATATATGCGCTCCAAATCCACCGATTGCTCCTTCTTCAATTGTCACCAATACTTCATGCTCACGTGCCAAACGACGCATCAAATCCTTATCTAAAGGTTTTGCAAACCGTGCATCTGCAACCGTTGTAGAGAATCCTTCAGCCTCTAACGCATCAGCAGCTTGCAACACTTCTGACATCCGCGTTCCAAAACAAACCAAAGCGATCTTATTTCCTTCATGCAGAACACGCCCTTTTCCAATTTCTAATAACTCACCACGTTGCGGTAAATCTATACCAATCCCCTCACCACGCGGATAACGAAAAGAAATTGGTCCCTGATCATAAGCTGCAGCTGTACGCACCATATGCATCAGTTCAAGCTCATCAGAAGGTGCCATAACAACAAACTCAGGAAGAGTGGACAAAAAAACAATATCAAAACTTCCAGCATGTGTTGCACCATCTGCCCCCACAAAACCCGCTCGGTCAATAGCAAAACGTACTGGTAATTTTTGAATTGATACATCATGAATAATTTGATCATAAGCACGCTGTAAAAAAGTAGAATAAATTGCAACAAAAGGCTTATACCCTTCACAAGCAAGTCCTGCCGCAAAAGTTACGGCATGTTGCTCAGCGATACCAACATCAAACATTTTTTCAGGAAATTTTTCTGCGAAAACATCAAGGCCCGTTCCTGTTGGCATCGCCGCTGTTATGCCAACAATCTTATCATCATGACAAGCTTCTTCTATTAAAGCTTTAGAAAATACCTTGGTATAAGGTAGAGTATTACTTGATGCTTTAACCTGTTTTCCTGTCGTAACATCAAAACGATTAACACCATGATATTTATCAGACGAGGCTTCTGCAGGTGGATATCCCTTTCCCTTATGGGTTACAACATGTACCAAAACAGGACCATTAGGATATTCACGAACATTTTTTAAAACAGGCAATAAATGCCCCAAATTGTGCCCATCTATGGGTCCAACATAATAAAAGCCAAGCTCATCAAATAAAGTTCCCCCAACCAAAAGGCCACGCGCAAATTCCTCTGAACGACGGGCCTTATCCAAAAAAAACTTTGGCAATTTTTCGCTCAACATCTTTACGCGTTCACGCAAATGACGATAAGAAGGACGAGATACTAATCGTGCAAGATGTGCACTCATAGCACCTGTAGGTGGTGCTATAGACATATCGTTATCATTAAGAACAACAATCAAGCGCGCATTCAAAACACCAGCGTTGTTCATTGCTTCATATGCCATACCCGCAGACATTGCACCATCACCAATGACAGTTATGATATTGCGTCTTGTCTCTGCTTTCAAAGCACTTGCCACCGCCATGCCAAGCCCCGCTGAAATAGAAGTAGATGAATGCCCCGCTCCAAATGGATCATACACACTTTCTGAACGTTTTGTAAAACCAGATAATCCGCCCTCTTGACGTAATGTGCGAATTTTTTCTCTACGCCCCGTTAAAATCTTGTGTGGATAGGTTTGATGACCAACATCCCAAATAATCCTATCCTCTGGTGTATTAAAAATATAATGTAATGCAACAGTGAGCTCAACAACACCAAGTCCCGCCCCAAGATGACCACCTGTTACAGAAACCGCATCAATTGTTGCTGTCCGCAACTCATCAACCAACTGTACCAAATCAGACTCATGCAATGCCCGCAAATCTTGCGGAAAACAAACACGGTCAAGCAATGGTGTTAGGACCTGAGACAAAAAAAATCCTTTCTATTATCTTAACTCAAGAAAACGCAACGAAATACATCTTCTCTACTCTTATTTACAGTTTTGCATCTTTTTTTACTGAAAAATGCTCTTTTCTATTGAGATGAACTATAATTTCCTCATTTTTAAATTATTATATAAAAAAGAAATCAATAAATTTTTCTGTTTATAAACTAAGGTTATTGCATCTCTTAAGTCCCACAATAAATATCCAAAAAGATTTAATATTATTTAGCATCAAGTGGTTCTACTCCTTCTGGAGAACCTTCTTCTGAAAACTGGATTTTTTCAACTTTAGCTTCAGCAACTCTTAAGAGTTTTTCACAATGCTTTTTAAGCGCTTCACCGCGTTCATAAATATCAATGGATTGTTCCAAAGGCACATCGCCACGTTCCAAATTTTCGACAATAACTTCAAGTTGCTTAAGCGCTTGCTCGAAACTTAAGGTCGTAATATCTCCCTCTTGTATCTCTTTTTTCATATGAACCTCAAAAAATATCTGTTCTGGATATACGAATTCCAAAACCTTCCAAACCTACATAATGGCGCTCTTTAGAAGCATAAACAATAACAGAGCCTATTCCTAAATATTTTAAAATTTGTGATCCTAAACCAATTTTGCGCCATTCTTCTTCGCGTTCAATCGCCTGCACATGGTTTTCTGAACTGTCTCTTGCCATGTTTTGAATATCAATAGTTGATTGTATAACAGATCCTTCACGCAAATAAATAAATACGCCACGTTTTTCTTTTTCCATCATACGCCGCATCATCACCATAATATCTGAAGTTTGACAAAAAACGTCATTTATAATGTTTTCATGATGTAAATACACAGGAATATCCTCCCCCTCACGGACATCACCAAAAACAATTGCAATATGCTGAACGGCTTCCCAAGGGAGTTGATAACTTTGAATAATAGCGGGACCTACAAATGTTTCAATAGGCATTTCTCCAACATTTTTGATCAATATTTCCTTACGTTGGCGGTAAGCAATTAAATCTGCAACCGTTATAATATGCAACCGATGTTCTTGCGCAAATTTCATAATCTGATCGCCATGTTTAACGCTTCCATCATCATTAACTAACTCACCGATAACACCAACCGGCGGCAAATTAGCTAATTTACATAAATCAACAGCCGCCTCTGTGTGACCTGAACGCATGAGCACCCCCCCTTCATGCGCAATCAAAGGAAAAACATGCCCTGGACGAACAAAATCATCCGCACTTGCATTTGAATTCGCAAGATTACGTACAGCTAATGTACGGTCATGTGCTGAGATCCCTGTTGTTATGCCGTGTTTAAAATCAACAGTAACCGTAAATTGTGTCCCATGTGCAGAATTATTATCTGGTACCATAGGAGAAAGATTAAACCGTTTTGCTTCTTTTTTTGGCATAGGTGTGCACACAATACCTGTTGTGTGACGAAGAATAAACGCCATCTTTTCTTCTGTACAATGCGCTGCAGCAACAGTTAAATCACCTTCATTTTCACGGTCATCATCATCTGTTACCACAACAATTTCACCGCGTTCAAAAGCTTTAAGTGCAGAAACAATTTTTTTTTCATCATACGCCATTGTTCACCTTTTCAATCACCCAACTTGACCGCGATGTCTTAGATAATGGTCAGCAATAGCACAAGCAACCATCGCTTCACCAACAGGAACGGCACGGATCCCAACACATGGATCATGACGCCCCTTTGTTATAACGTCTATATCATGACCATCAACATCAATAGAGCGACGAGGTGTTAAAATTGATGAAGTAGGCTTTACAGCAAAACGTGCAACAATTGGCTGTCCACTCGATATTCCCCCTAAAATACCTCCCGCATGATTTGATAAAAAAAGCGGTTTTCCATCATTTCCCATTCGCATTTCATCGGCATTTTCTTCTCCCCTCAAGCGGGCTGCCGCAAAACCATCACCAATTTCCACACCTTTTACCGCATTAATCGACATAAGTAACGAGGCAATATCTTGATCAAGCTTTGCGTAAATAGGGGCTCCTAAACCTGCCGGAACATTTTCTGCAACGATCTCAACAACCGCTCCAACAGATGTTCCCTCTTTACGGAGTTCACTGATATAATCACTAAAAATGTGAACCATCTCTGCATCAGCTGTAAAAAAAGGATTATTATTAACCTCTGACCAATCCCAACGATCACGATTAATATTATGAGGACCAATTGCTATCACTGCTCCTCGTACAATCAAACCAGGAACGATTTTACGAGCAAATGCACCAGCTGCAACACGTGCTGCCGTCTCCCGTGCCGAAGCACGTCCCCCGCCTCGAAAATCACGAATGCCATATTTAATATCATAAGTATAATCCGCATGTCCTGGACGATACTGATGGGCAATCGAGCTATAATCCTTCGAACGCTGATCTGTGTTTCGAATCAACAGAGAAATTGGTGTACCTGTTGTCACCAATGTCGTCCCATCGTCTTGAACAACAACTCCTGAAAGGACCTCTACTTTATCTGGTTCTCGGCGCTGCGTTGTATATTTTGATTGTCCTGGTTTGCGTTTATCAAGATAAGCTTGAACTTCTGCAAGAGTAAAAATAATTCCAGGTGGACAACCATCAATGACACAACCAAGAGCAGCACCATGACTTTCACCCCATGTTGTTACACGAAACAAATGACCAAATGTATTATGCGACATGAAAAAGATCCGTTTCTCTGTCAAATATTACAACGACAACGCATGTTGTATGCTATACACAAGGTAGCTCTTTGCGCTCAAATACTCTTAGCCACTTTAAATTTGGTCAAATTACTGCTGTCCAATAAAATCCTATAAACCAAACTTTATTCTTTAACGACAGAAATGTCTGGTGCATCAACGGCTTTCATACCTATGATATTATAACCCGAATCGACATGATGGACTTCACCAGTAACAGAACGAGACAAATCTGAAAGAAAATAAAGCGCAGAATCACCAACCTCTTCAATTGTTACCGTACGACGTAATGGAGCATTATATTCATTCCATTTTAAAATATAACGAAAATCACCAATACCAGAAGCTGCTAACGTTTTAATGGGTCCAGCAGATATAGCATTAACACGAATATTTTGAGGACCTAAATCTACCGCTAAATATTTCACGCTCGCTTCAAGAGCCGCTTTAGCAACCCCCATTACATTATAATTTGGAACAACCTTTTCTGCTCCATAATAGGTCAGTGTCAAGATTGAACCACCATCTGGCATCAATTTTTCTGCACGCTTCGTTAGAGCCGTTAGGGAATAAACGGAAATATTCATGGTCATCATAAAATTTGATTCGCTGATATCAACATAACGACCGCTTAATTCATCTTTATCAGAAAAACCAATAGCATGAACTAAAAAGTCGAGTTTTCCCCATTTCTTCTCTATTTCTTTAAAGACCGTATCAATAGAGGCACTGTCAGAAACATCACAATGCCCACAAACAAACCCCTTTAATTCTTCAGCCAAAGGCTCAACACGCTTTTTCATTGCTTCACCCTGATAGGTAAAAGCTAGCTCTGCCCCTGCGCTACTTGCCGCTTTAGCGATTCCCCAAGCGATGGAGCGATTATTGGCCAACCCCAAAATTAAACCACGCTTACCGTACAATAAACCATTACCCTTAGCCATCAGCACTGCCCCATTGTTACTTAAAATTAATATTATTCACCTGCCTATGACACAGGTCAACTTTTTCTTCAAGCAATTGGTTTAAAATCAAACAAAAACTACGCTTTTATATATAAAAAATTTTAAAATTAATCTTGCTGCATTTTCAAAAACTGTTCTAGCGCGGCATTTTCACCTTCCGGCAACATAATGCGAACATGCACATAAAGATCATCTCTTGTACCATTTTTTAAACGAAGCCCTTTCCCTTTCAACCGTAAAACGCGATCAGAACTTGACCACGCAGGAATCGTTAAAACCACACGTCCCTCCAACGTCTCAACTTCTTCTTTTGCTCCCAAAACAGCATGTTTAAGAGAAACTGGTAAATCAAGATGAAGTGCTCTTCCTTCAACCCGAAAACGAGGATGTTTTTGAATCTGAATGGTTATCAACGCATCTCCTGCTTGCCCAAGAGCTACCCCTTCTCCCTGACCTTTTAAACGAATAACCTGTCCGTCTTCAATATAATCTGGAAGTTTAATTTTTAACTTTTTTCCATTTGGAAAAACAGCTTCCACCTTTTCTGCGCCAACCATCTGCTCTAATGTTATGGCAAGATTAGCACGCACATGTGCTCCTTGTTGGGGACGGTTATAGTGTGTGGAATTCGAAAAGCTACCTCCTCCTCCAAACAGATCCCGAAAAATATCACTCGCATCAAAACCTGCACCACCTGAAGAGGAAAAATCAAATCCCTTTGCTCTTCCTGAAAAAGGATTTTGTTTATTGCTAAAATTTTCACCAGTACCATAGGCTTGATAAAGCGGTTTTCCTTCCATATCAATTTCACCGCGGTCAAATTGTGCCTTTTTATCTTTATCACCTATAATTTCATAAGCTTGATTAATTTCAGCAAATTTTTCTTTAGCCTTTGCATCATCTCTATTATGATCTGGATGATACTTCTTTGCTAATCTTCTAAATGCCGATTTAATCTCTTGCGATTTTGCGGTACGTGCCACACCCAGAATCGTGTAGGGATCACGCATATTGCCCTCTTTTCAATTTCTTCGTTTTCAAAATATCAACTGATACGTTGTTAATACCCTTTATAGCTTCATCAATCTATTCTAGAGAATAATTTCTTCTTTTCTCTTTATATGTCTATCAATAAACTAAAATACCAGATAAAATGAGATATTTATTTAATATAGCTCCTTGTAGTCTATGCTAAAGTAAATGAGAAAATGCCTCACCCATGCTCACTGATATTTGGAGAAACTATGAGCAAAAAAATACCAACAGATGATCATTTTATGCAAATGCAAAAACCTTTTGAACTTTTCGCAAAGTGGCTTGAAGAGGCAACGATAAGTGAAATAAATGATCCGAATGCTATGGCATTAGCAACAGTTGACGAAACAGGACTCCCTAATGTTCGTATGGTTCTCCTCAAAGACTACAGTCCCCAAGGCTTTGTCTTCTATACCAATTATGAAAGCTGTAAAGGACAAGAAATTTTAAAATCAATGAAAGCATCCTTAGGTTTTCATTGGAAATCGCTCCGTCGTCAGGTAAGAATTAGAGGAATTGTTGAAAAAGTAAGTCAACAGGAAGCCGATGCCTATTTCCAATCACGACCACGTGGTAGTCGAATTGGTGCATGGGCATCTAAACAATCTCAACCTTTAGACAATCGTTTTGTGCTCGAAAAAGCAATTGCTCAATATACTGCGCGTTATGCTCTAGGTAATATTCCACGACCACCTTATTGGTCTGGGTTTCGTGTTAAACCCCTTTCTATAGAGTTCTGGTGTGATCGCCCATTTCGTTTACATGATCGTCTGCTTTTTACACGAGATTGTGTTGAACACAGCGATTGGAAAAGACAAAAACTTTATCCCTAATCCTTCAAACTTCATCGTTATGAAGATTTTTTCTTCCCAACAGTTAAGCAAATATTTTTTATTTGAAAAATTCTAAAAGAAGATGATTTATTTTATTTAAATAGAAGAATTTCATTTCCACTGTAACAGTTGATTAGTAATATTTTCTACTGTATCGCTTAAAAATAGATTAGCAACAAGCTTATTAAAAAAAACATACTGTATTCAGTAGAAACTATGATTTTAGCTAACTTATTTTTAGACCGCAGGATAAAATATCGTCCATATACCCCCACATACTAAACCAGCAAAAATCACAAAACCAATAAGCGAATTAGATTTGAAAAGCCTGAGGCATTGTGAACTGTCATCTATATCAATGACTTTAATTTGAATAAACATATGGATGCTTGCCACAAAAATCCCCAAAAAACTAAGAACAGGGACTCCAGCTAAATAAAATGCTAGACTAATGAACATCACAAAACCACCATACAAAAATACTAAAGCACGCTTGGTTGCTTTACCAAAGAGAAGAGCCGTAGAACGGACACCAACAGTAACGTCATCTTCTTTATCTTGATGTGCGTAGATTGTATCATATCCTATGGTCCACAAAATTGATCCCACATAAAGCAAGATTGGTGCCCAGCTTAAACTTCCAAAGACAACAGCCCACCCCATTAATGCCCCCCAATTAAACGCAACGCCTAAAAAAAACTGCGGCCAATATGTTACGCGTTTCATAAAAGGATAAAATGCAACAGCTATCAATGACGAAATACCTAGAAAAAAACTAAACCTATTAAATTGTGATAAAACAACTAAACCAACCAAACATTGCACAAGTATAAAAACTCTTGCTTGAAACCGACTCACATGACCTGTCGGCAATGGGCGAGAACGTGTCCTTTCTACCTGAGCATCAATTTTATGGTCAATAAGATCATTCCAAGTACATCCTGCCCCTCGCATAGCAATAGATCCCAGAAAAAAAAGAAAAAGATACCAAACCCAATGAAGAAACATTGATAAAAGAGTATCGTGATGCATTTTATAAGAGAAAAAAGCCATTGTTGTTGACCAAAAACAAGGCCACATCAACAATTGCCATCCGATAGGCCGATCCCAACGCGCTAATTGCGCATAAAACCATAAAGAACAGGGAAGGAAATTGTAGACCCATTGTTTGGAAGATGCATCCATAACCCGTCCTGGGCTATCATAGGACTGAACATGCGCGGTATTTTTATTTTTTTTCATCAAATGATTTACCTTTGGTCTTGCGATAGAGACATTTCATTCTTATGAGAAGGGGATGAGATTAATCATCTTTTATGAGAGGAGCAAGCAATGAATATTCTTCTTATTGGCTCAGGTGGACGAGAACATGCTTTAGCATGGAAAATAGCTGCATCACCACTACTAACAAAATTATATTGTGCTCCTGGAAACCCTGCAACAACAGAATTTGGTAAAAATATTAATTTAAACATTGATGACCATCCCCTTGTTATTGATTTTTGTAAGGCACATTCTATTGATCTCGTGATTGTAGGACCAGAAGCACCATTGGTTGCGGGTATAACAGACTCTCTTAATAGCGCTAACATTTGTGTATTTGGTCCTACTCAAAAAGCTGCTCAACTAGAAGGTTCAAAAGCTTTTACAAAAGATTTATGTCGTAAGAATAACATTCCTACAGGAAGTTACCAATGCTTTAATGATGCCTCTAAAGCTAAGGCTTACATTCAACAACAAGGTATTCCCATTGTTATTAAAGCTGATGGCTTAGCTGCTGGCAAAGGTGTCGTGGTTGCAACAACTATGGAAGAAGCATTTAACGCAGTCGATGCCTGCTTCAAAAGTGCATTTGGAGATGCAGGAAACAAAATTGTTGTAGAATCTTTTCTTGAAGGTGAAGAAGCAAGCTTCTTCTGCCTTTGTGATGGTAAAATTGCTCTTCCTTTTGGATCTGCTCAAGATCATAAACGTGTAGGTGATGGGGATATTGGAGCAAACACCGGTGGGATGGGTGCTTATTCACCAGCGCCCATCATGACCCAAGAAATAGTGAATCGTACCCTCAAAGAAATTGTTGAACCAGCTTTAAAAAGCATGAAAGAAATGGGCGCTCCCTTTAAAGGTATTCTCTTCGTCGGCTTAATGATAACGCAAAAAGGACCCGAATTAATTGAATTTAACGTACGATTCGGTGATCCTGAATGTCAAGTTTTAATGATGCGTCTCAAAGATGACATTTTGCCAATTTTTCTTGCTGCAGCTCAAGGAAAACTTGAAAATAAGCCTCTTCGGTGGTCTGAAAAAACTGCTCTCACCGTTGTTATGGCTGCCAATGGTTATCCAGACTCTCCCCAAAAAGGTACTGTCATCCGTAACGTTGATAAAGTAAACACTCTTCCCGATGTGAAAGTTTTTCAAGCTGGTACAGTATTGCGTGATGGAGAACTCATTGCAAATGGTGGACGTGTTCTCAACATAACAGCAACAGGAAACACGATTACGCATGCACAAAAACGTGCTTATGAAGCTGTTGATTGTATTGATTGGCCAGAAGGTTTTGTTCGGCGTGATATCGGATGGAGAGCCATTGCGCGAGAAAACTAAATCCTTTGAATATTCTTTTTTACGATTTGATTATTTTATATAAGAGCATAGTATAAAAATTTTCTCACTGTTTTACGTTGATCATAATTTTGAAAAAATGAGTGTGCTTTCCTTTGAACAATCAAATATTGTAAATAGGATAACTACTCATAATAAAATAGGAAAATTTTCTGAATATGATACTGTCATATAAACTGATCATTTTACTGTTTTATTTACTTTAAACGCATTTTCTCATCATTTTTATGAACGCTTTCTTTCTTATAAAATATTGACGAAAAACATATATATTATCATTTCTTTTATTTATCGCGTTTTTTAATGAAGTTCCGCTTTTACGAAAAATAAAATGCCCCAAAAAGATACTGATGTTATTTACGTACAGATTCTTAAACAATATCTCTCATGCTCGTCACTCCCATTTTACGACACTACCTGCAAATAAGTATAAATCCATTCTGACATCTTTCTGGAATAAAGATAAAACAGATATCATCTTTGTATTTTCCAACTCTCAATGTTACGATAACCATTTCTATCTAAACACTTTATTAGAAAGTGTTTACTCTTTTTTAATGTTTTTTATCCACACTATAACCCTTCTTATAACGTGCAAAAAAAATGACTTTAATTATAAGAGAGAGATGAAATAAGAATATTTTGCAATATTCAAAGCTCTCATTCAACATGGAGAAATGATTTATAAAAAAATTCAAAAACACTTCCAGCAATCTTCTCGTATTTTAATGATGTGGCAAAAACCAAAATTACACTGCCAAAGAACGGTTTCTATTGTTATGAAAGCTGTTTTTACCTCTTCGAAAAAAGCGTTTAACATAACCGATTCCTGCTGCCAATGTATGGTGTCAAAAAACTCTCGTTTACAATCATTGACTTCCTCTTTGCCATAAAGAACGAACAGTCATACCAAAGCCGTCTGTAAACGTCTTGCTCTCTCATGGAGCGGGTTCCTCTTGGTTTTCACTCATATATTTCACTTACACAAAGACGAACAAGCAAACTTAAGAATATTCGCCATGTCCTCTAAAAACACTTCATGTGTGAAGTTTACATGCCTTATATTACCGCCCAAACAACGATGTTTTACGGCACAAAAAGATAAATGCTTATGGTAGTACAAAAATGAATACATATTAATATTACTGGAGTGCAATTCGATTCGAAATCACCAAACGCAAGCCTAACGGATTGCTATAACGAAGTAAAAAACGCTTTTGTTTAGAATGTGCTGTTGTACCAAAAAATCGATGTAAATCAGAACGATCTTTTACAACCAGAATGCGATTATCTTCACTGATCATAAGCATGGGGAGACCATAAGTATCCGCCCATAATCGCCAATCCAGAAGAACATTATTCAAATCTCTGGAAACCAACAGCGGTATACAAGCTTCCTCATCGGCATGAAGTAATTCTAATGCAACAGCTCTTTCTCCTGAACGCATTTTCACGGTACGTGCTGCAATTCCTTGGAAATGATAAGGGGGTATTAAATGCGATAAACTTGAAGGCATATCCGTTTTAAAAGAAACTCCACGCTCATTTAACGAACAGATAACCTGATTACCCGTTTTAGATGAAAAATATGTCGTCGTTTGTGGCAAATGGCACGGATCCAACCGAAATTCAAGCACCGCTTTTGCCTGATTAAAGCATTGATTAGCCATATACATTATCCCAATTTATCTTAAATAACATACACCCTTTAGCAGCTTTTTCTCATTGGATTATTAAAAGTTTGAATAAAAAACAACTGGTTTCTTTTTTGGTTATTAAAATCTAAACAAAAATACATGATCACCATTCTTGAATTATAATACTTTTCCTGGATTCATTATCCCTAAAGGATCAAGCGTTTTTTTAATCCCTTGCATAATATCCAATGCGACAGGCGATTTAAAAGAACGAAGTTCTTCGCGCTTAAGCTGACCAATTCCATGCTCAGCAGAAAATGCACCTCTATAGTCCATCACTAAACTATGAATGCAATGATTCATTTTTGACCATAACTGCAAGAACACCGTCGTATCAGCGCCTACAGGTTGTGTAACATTATAATGTAAATTTCCATCGCCCATGTGTCCAAAACAAATCACCCGTGCTCCTGGAGCAAGATCTTCAACAATAAGTGCCGCCTCAGCAAGAAAATCAGGAATAGAAGCAAGCGGGACTGCAATATCATGCTTAATGGACCCTCCTGCTAACTTTTGTGCTGGTGATATACTTTCTCGTAATTGCCAAAAAAAATCCTGCTGTTTTAAAGATTGTGCAATAACTGCATCTTCTATCATCGCATTCTTTAAAGCTTCTTCTAAAATAATACTCAATACTGATAACGCCTCACCATTGCCTTGCAATGATGAAATATTCATTAATACATACCATTCATGTTTCCGCTGAAGAGGAGGCTTCTCACACATCTTATAATCTAAAGCCATTTGTAAACTGAGATTTCCCATGAGCTCAAAACCTGTCAACATCCCTCCTCCATATTCTTGAGCCAGAGACAAAAACTCTAAAGCCTTCACCGGACTATACAATCCCACCAAAGCAACAGCTATTTCTTTGGGTTTCGGAAAAAGCTTTAAAACTGCAGCAGTTATAACACCTAATGTGCCTTCTGCACCAATAAAAAGATTTTTCAAATCGTAACCGCTATTGTCTTTTTTAACAAAACGCAAATCATCTAAAATACGGCCATCTGGTAAAACAACTTCCAACCCAAGACAAAGATCACGCATATTGCCATAAGCTAAAACAGCTGTCCCTCCAGCATTCGTCGAAAGATTTCCTCCTACTTGGCAAGAACCTTCAGATGCCAAAGAAAGAGGGAAAAAACGACCTGATTCATCCACTTTTTTCTGTAAATCCTGTAAAATAACACCAGCCTCTACAACAACAAAGTTTCCTTCAAGATTTATAGCTCTAATCTTATTTAATCGCTCCATGGATAAAAGAACGGCCCCTCCTCTTTCATCTGGTTGTTGCCCCCCCACAAGCCCTGTATTTCCACCCTGTGGCACAATCGGTGTACGTGTTTTGCTCGCTAACTGCATAATCGATGAGACCTCTGCACAAGAAGATGGACGTAAAAGTAAAGGTGTTTTCCCATGAAAAAGCCCACGCTCTTCAAGCAAATACGGTGCAATCAACGCTTGATCTGTTATAGCATGCTTAGCACCAACAATTTCTCTAAACCCCTCAATTAATTCCTGCTCCATATTCATTTCTCCTTTGGGGCTGCAGCCCGTATAAGACGATCATTGATAGCCTCCCCTAATCCGTATGATGGAATAGGTTCTACTGCGATACATCTCACTTTAAATGAATCTAATTCCTTCATATATTGAAATAAATGAGAGGCTGCTTCTTCCAACTTGCCATCTTCGCTAAGGTTTAAAATAGAAACGGCATTTTCAGCTCCCATAACGCGCTTTGAACCAAACGCTAAAAGCGCTTCACCATTTTCCACCTTTTCTACATTCAAACGAATCGTGGCATTGGGAGCATAATGCGACTTTAACATCCCTGGAGCTTCAATCGCCGCCCTTTGATCTATCCGTTTTAAAGACTTCCCCACAACTTTTTCAATTTTATCAGCCGCCAGCCCCCCTGGACGTAAAAGATAAATATTTTTACCACAAATCTTAATAATTGTTGATTCAAGCCCTATTTTAGCAGGTCCTCCGTCCAATATCAAAGGAACAGATTCTCCCAAAGATGCAAAAACAGCCTCAGCTGAAGTCGGGCTAAGACGCCCCGATTGATTCGCACTAGGAGCAGCAAGTGGGCGGCCAAAATGTTGTACCACTTCTGCAAAACGACTGTCTGGAAAACGAACAGCCAAGGTATTCAAACCAGAGGTTGTTAAAGGATGGATATTATGCTGTTCCTTTAAAGGCAAAACCAATGTCAAAGGCCCTGGCCAAAATTCCTCCATTAATTGGCGTGAAAGAAAGTCAATTTTAACATAACGTTCCGCCATTTCGATGCCGCTGACATGTGCAATAAGAGGATTAATTTGCGGACGACCCTTTGTAGAATAAATAGAAGAAATTGCCCTCCCATTGGTTGCATCGCCCGCTAATCCATAAACAGTTTCCGTTGGTAACGCTACTAACTTCCCTTGTTTAAGAAGCACTATTGCCTCTCTTATTGAAGCACTATTGAGTGGTAGAATCGTCATGACACATCATTTCTATAACACTCTTTTAGTGGTGCAAAACTATAACGATGTAACCCTATAACTGGTCCATATTTATCAAGAGCTGTGCGATGCGCTAGCGTTGCATAACCTACATGCTTCTCTAAACCATACCCTTTATAAACTTGTCCTGCACATTCCATCATCCGGTCACGCGTTACTTTTGCAATAATAGATGCGGCTGCAATTGAAAGCGAACGCTGATCGCCCTTAATCAACGCCATTGCAGGACAGGACAACTCAGAAGGAATATCACGTCCATCAACAAGGACATAGTGGGCTGGAATGGCTAATCCTATAATACAGCGACGCATTGCTTCTAAAGTTGCTTTTCTAATATTAGATTGATCAATTGTACGAGCACAAAGACTAGCGACTGAAACCGCTAATGCACTTTGCAAAATTTCATGATAAAATCTATTTCGTTGGAGAAAAGAAAGTTTTTTTGAATCATTTAACCCATTAGGAATATGATCTTTGTCCAAGATAACTGCTGCCGTTACCACAGGTCCAGCGAGAGGTCCCCGTCCTACTTCATCAACACCTGCTATATGAACAAAACCCTGTTTTTGCAAATCCAATTCGCACGAAAAATTTGGCTGAAGCGGAAAATTAAACATCTTTGACAAATCACAAATACAACAAACATACATCTATTTCTGTTATTTCTGTAACCTGATCATTTTTTGCAAGCATTACAGTTTTAAATGGCTCTTTAAGCATGCTGCTAATTCTTGCACAAAAGATAAAAAAATACATTTCTTTGGTTACTCTCTTTCATTGTGTATAATAAAACCATGACGAAATAAAAGCTTTTATATTTATTTATCAAATGTTTCCTAAAGTCATGATAGGTTTTACAAACCAATTTGGGTGCATTGATTTGATAAAAAGAGCTGCTTGTTGCGCCGTTTGTTTATTTTTAAAAATACCAAAGCAAGTTGCTCCCGTTCCAGACATACGGGAAAAAAGAGCCCCAGATTCATCTAATATAGATAACACTTCAGCTAACTGAGGTGCTATTTTTAATGCAGCAGAAAAAAGATCATTACGCGTTTCTTGTAAAGCTTCAACCAATGAATCAACACTCTTTAAAGCGTCTGTATTAATTTTTAAAGAAGGATTATGACGCTTCTCTAACGCTTTAAAAACAGTTTGTGTTGAAATCTCTTGTCCATGATTAACCAATACTATTGCAAGAGAACAGGCTCCTTTTAGTTGTATCATCTCTTGACCAATTCCTTTGACCAAAAGCGGTTGCTGATATTCTAATGCACAAAGGCACATGGGAACATCAGCACCAAGAACTAAGCTCATTTTTGCTAATTTCTCAAAAGGGCAATCAAGATTCCACTGTTGACGCAACATGCTTATAACCCCAGCTGCATCACCTGAGCCACCACCAATGCCTGAAGCAACAGGTAATGTTTTTACAAGCCGAAAAAAAGCAGGTTGAGCACATTCCGGAAAAGTCTTATGCATAAAATCCCGTGCGCGAATAACCAAATTGTCTAAATGAGAAACAAGTCCTTTTGCAAACGGCCCCGTCAAAACAAACTGATTATTTTCACAAGGTGCATAGTGTAGACAATCGCCGTTAAGACTAAAATAAACCAAACTTTCTATTAAATGATACCCATCAGCACGTTGCCCCACAACATGTAGAGCTAAATTCAATTTAATAGGTGTAAATAAATAGGAATGTCTTTGGAACGAAGCTTGTACATTTGATATCATATGACGTAATATTCACCTGCATAGGGTTCTTTTACAAATTTCCCCCTTTTATCCATACGTTTAGCACAAGCTCTATAAACAGCTTGAGATATTCTTAATCGTTTTCTAAACAAAAATAAATATAAAGAGTTCTCATACAAAATAAACGACATGCTCTCATTCGTATCATTTCAAGCCCTTTTTTTCTAGCATCTGTTTTTAGATAAAAATCTCTCTGGCTTGAATGACCCTTTCCATCACAAACCATAACGCTGCCAAAGTGCTCGCTCTTCTGCTGCCATCAATGCACTATCAACGACTGTATAAATCGTCTGTGCCGTTACTCCTGAAGGCGTTTTAGGTCCTAAAAAACTTTTTGGAGGCATAATAAGCCGAAGTTTTGCATCATTACCAAAGCGCTCCTTAATAACAGAACGTACATCATTCAATCCATCAACCAGACCAAGCTCAACGCTTTGTTTTCCACTCCAAAACATTCCTGTAAAGAGATTCGAATCATCTGATAATTTTTCAGCACGCCGTTCTTTAACCAAATCGATAAAAGTTTGATGCACTTCAAGTTGGAGAGACTTCAAATGCTCAATATCCGCCTTTTTTTCTGGCTGAAATGGATCTAATGTAACTTTGTTCTTCCCTGCTGTGTATACACGCCGTTCGATACCAATTTTTTTCAAAAGTTCCGGAAAACCAAAGGAAGCTGAAACCACTCCAATGGAACCAACAATTGAAGAAGGATCTGCAAAAATTTCATCCCCCGCACAAGCAATCATATAACCACCAGATGCTGCAATATCTTCAATAAACACAAGCACCTTTTTATTTTTTTCTTCTGCCAAGTCACGAATACGCTTGAAGATAAAACGCGATTGTACAGGTGAACCACCAGGAGAATTAATAATAAGTGCAACAGCCGGTGACTTTTTGTGTGCGAAAGCTTTCTCTAAAAGATTTGCACACCTACTAAGGGAAAGGGTGCGAGATATAGATGCTGATGAATCCATAATTGCTCCTTGAAGGCGCACCACAGGAATTTCAAGTTTATCGGAAGAAAAACGGCGTAGAATAAAACTTTTAATAACATCCATCAAAACAAAATCTCCTTATAGATTTAAGAACAATTAAATAGGCAAGGACAACAAAAAGGAAGAACGCGATAATATCCAAAAGCGCCAATCAATCCCCACATTACAAGCAGAAATATAACTTCACCCAAGGTCAAACCTCCCTAATAACAAAGTTTGGACTTTAAATAATAAACTAAAAAATACAAGATATTATTAGAAAAGTTCCCACAAGCTTATATATCCATTATTAATTGCATCAACCCGTGGTGAAAAAGTATGGTCATTACCTTCGTGTATAACCAATGCCGGTAAAATAGATAAAGCTGCTCTGCTTCCTCGTTTTGCGTAAAATAAAAGACGTATTGCTGCTGTTTTCGCACGGGCATGCACAGGAATTATACAAATACCACCAAAACGCCCTTCTAAAGCACGCAAAATATCTGTCAGCGATTGTGGACGCGCAATGAGACCTAAGTATCCACCTGGCTTAACAATGGCTGCTGCACTCCGCAACCAATTATCGAACATCGCTTCAGACATAACATGTGCTTCAGATTTTTGCTTATCAGGTGTCTTGCGATCAGTAGGATTATTAAAAGGTGGATTCATAATCGCAAAATCAAAGCTATTATCTATCAAACCTGCTTTTATACGGGCATTCCCTTTAAAGGTAACATCTGCTTCTAGCAAACAAATTCGGCTAGCAAATTGTTTATTTTGTTTTAGCATAAGCGTTTTTTGAGCGTAAGATACCATAAAAGCTGAACGTTCAACTAAGGTAACATGAACTTTCAGACAACGCGAAGCAACAGCCAGCCCTGCAGCTCCAGCTCCTGCACCTAAATCAACAACCTTGCCCTTTAAATCACTTGGAACCAAACTAGCTAATAACATCGCATCCATTCCAGAACGATGACCATATTTATGAGGTTGAACCAAATAAAATTTTCCGCGGTGAAAACTGTCAATGGTTTCACCACTCTGATTCGCTGCTTTATCCATTTAAAAGCCTAATGTTTACCTTTATAAACTGCATTTTTGCCATTCAGCTGCTATTTTAAATTTTTTTATTATGTCATAATAACGAGATTACACTCGCTAAAGAACATTTCTTGCCAATAACATTCCAAGCTTACACTTCAAAGTGCCATCAAAAGCTTGAGTCAAAACCAAACCCCCTTTATGCTAATGAATAAAGTAATTTTTATATATGTCCATTGCAATACTCTAGGAGTAAACACATTGAGTGCAGCTATCAAACCAAAACAAATAAGAAATAATCAAATTTCTCTTCAATCTCTTGTCAATCTTACTCAAAAAGATATGGAGCGCGTAAATCAATTTATTCTCTCTATGGCAAAATCAGAGGTTGAGATGATTCCTGAAATTTCTAACCATCTTATTTCATCAGGTGGAAAGCGATTACGCCCAATGATTACGCTCGCTTCTGCTCATATGTTCGGTTATCAAAGTGACGGGCATATAAAACTCGCAACAGCTGTTGAATTTATGCATACAGCAACATTACTACACGATGATGTGATTGACGAAAGTAATTTACGACGTGGAAAATCTACAGCACGGATGATTTGGGGAAACCAAGCAAGTGTACTTGTTGGTGATTTCCTGTTGGGGCAAGCTTTTAAAATGATGGTTGATGTCGGTTCCATAGAAGCGCTCTCTGTCCTAGCGAATGCTGCTGCAATTATTGCTGAAGGAGAAGTTATGCAACTTTCTGCTGCAAAAAATATCAAAACCAGCCCTTCAGACTATCTCAAAATCATCAATGCAAAAACAGCCGCACTTTTTTCAGCGGCCGCTGAAGTAGGACCGATTGTTGCTGGCTATGGACATAAAGAGCGCTCTTCATTACGTGAATATGGGTCATCTTTAGGTTTAGCTTTCCAATTGATTGATGACGCACTTGACTATAGTGGTAGTGCTCAAAACTTAGGAAAAAATATAGGGGATGATTTTAGAGAAGGAAAAATAACAATGCCTGTTATTATCGCATATGAACGTGGGAATATGGTAGAAAAAAAATTCTGGAAACAAGCACTTGAAGATGGCAATAACAATAATGAAGCCTTCGCATACGCGCAACACTTAATAGAAAAATATGATAGTATCACAGATACAATAGAACAAGCACGCATCTATGGGAAACATGCAATTGATGCTCTTGTTTCCATGAACAAAAATCTTGCTTACAATGCTCTCGTTGAGACTGTTGAATTTTGTATTGCGCGCGTAAACTGAATTCTTTGCAAAAATCGCAGTATTTCTCAACAACGTAATGAGATATGATCTATAAACAACACCATCGATTGATTATCTTGAAAAGGATTAGCTCCATGTGCTCTGCAACGGTATCCCGACTTTTTACCCTCTTTATCGTGGGTATCATGCTGATGCCATTCCCCACCTACAGTAAAATAAGTGCAGCAATTCATACAAGCTCATTTACAGGTGCTTATTTAGCTGGAAGGGTTGCAAATCATGAAAATAAAACAGAACTTGCTATCAATTACTTTAAACAAGCGCTCGTTTATCAACCTGATAACATTGAAACACAAAAAGAGCTCCTTGAAGCTATGCTCTCGATCGGAAACTTTAAAGAAGCTGTCCAACAAGCCCAAAAACTCAAAGAGCAAGATGTTATAACTCCCTTTGTTTCCTTAACTTTGTCAGTAGAAAGTCTCATCAAAAAAGACTATAAGAATGCCAAGATTCTTCTGCAATTAAAAGAACTTCCTGCATCCAATAATCCAATACCTGAACTCATCGGTGCTTGGATTACATTTGGATCTGGACAAAAATCTCAGGCAATCGCTGATCTTAAAAAACTCAAAGGTCCTGTCTGGTATGACCTTTTTATATCTTATCATCTAGCACTTATGAGCGACCTTGCAGAACGGCCAAAGGATGCAAAAAAATATTTCATTAAAGCACTGAGTAACAAACAGGGAACTCTTATTGCTCCTAATACTTATGAACGTATTATCATAGCCTATGCCTCATTCCAATTGCGCCATAATATGCGCAACCAAGCTCTTCAAACAATTCAACATGGCGAACAAATGTTGTCAGATCGAGAAGTCTTTAAAAACTTTCGAGAAAAAATTGAAAAGAATACTTTCTTAGAGAGAGTTATTAAAACACCTCAACAAGGAGCAGCCGAAGTATTATATAATTTTGGAACAGCCCTCAACCACAAAAACTCAGGGCGAATTGCACGCATTTTTAAGCAATTATCTTTTGCCTTATACCCTCAAAATGACGCAACACTGTTTCAGCTCGCACACATTTCTGCTAAATTGAATGATCCTCATCAAGCAATTAAACTTTATCGCGCTTTATCCCCTAAATCTCCTTATTATAGAGATGGACAACTTCATCTTGCATTCCTTCTTGCCAATAACAACAATTACAAAGAAGCAATAAAATTACTCACATTGTTAAATAAAAAATTTCCTAATGATCGTAATATTTTGATAACGCTCGTTGCTTTTTATATGCAGGACAATAAATTTCTTGAGGCCATTAAAACTCTAGACACCGCTATCACAAAGATAAAAAACTTTCAGCAAGATGATTGGAAACTCTTTTATCAGCGTGGTATTGCTTTTGAACGTTTAAAGCAATGGCCAAAGGCAGAAACTGACTTGCGAAAATCACTTGAATTTTTCCCAAACCAACCGCAGGTTCTTAATTATCTAGCCTATTCCCTTGTGGAACGTGGTGAGAAGCTTGAAGAATCGCTCCGTATGCTGCAAAAAGCTTCTGCTTTGCAAGCTCACAGCAGTCATATTCTCGATTCTTTAGGGTGGGCTTATTATAAACTAAAAGAATATAATAAAGCAGTGCAAATATTAGAAAATGCTGTCAGATTACAACCTGAGGACCCAACACTGAATGATCATTTAGGGGATGCCTATTGGAAAGTTGGACGTAAACGTGAAGCAATCTTTCAATGGAACCACGCAATTGACGGAAAACCAGAAAATTCTGAACAAATTCAAGAAAAGTTGAAATTTGGTTTGCAATAAACAATGCTTAACCATAAACCACATAAAATAATAGATAGAGAAACTAAAATTACTTTGGTTTTTTTGTTTAGTCCAATATAAAGAGTATAAAGCGTGAAACTGCCTGAACATCTTAACCCTAAACGTTCTTTTCAGGGACTAATTTTAACTTTGCAAAATTATTGGGCACACTATGGATGTGCAATTTTGCAGCCTTACGATATGGAAGTCGGAGCTGGGACTTTTCATCCAGCAACAACATTACGCTCTCTAGGTCCACGTCCTTGGAAAGTTGCTTATGTCCAACCCTCTCGACGCCCAACAGATGGCCGCTATGGTAAGAATCCAAATCGTTTACAACACTATTATCAATTCCAAGTGCTTCTCAAACCCTCTCCGCTCAATCTACAAGAACTTTATATAAAGTCGCTACAAGCTATCGGGCTTGATACAAAACTGCATGATATTCGCTTTGTTGAAGATGATTGGGAAAGTCCCACTCTTGGTGCTTGGGGGCTTGGATGGGAATGCTGGTGTGATGGGATGGAAGTCTCTCAATTTACTTATTTTCAACAAGTTTGCGGCATTGAATGCGCTCCAGTTTCAGGGGAACTCACATACGGTCTTGAGCGTCTCGCGATGTATATCCAAGGGGTTGATAACGTCTATGACCTTAACTTTAATGGTTTGGAGGGAGAAAACAAAATAAGTTATAGAGATATTTTTTTACAGGCAGAACAAGAATACTCATATTACAACTTCGAATTTGCTGATACAAAACTGCTACATCAGCACTTTATCGATGCAGAACGCGAATGCAGCGCACTTCTTGATGCTGGAAAACCAAATAAAGAAAATATATTACATCGCTGTGTTTTTCCTGCCTATGATCAATGTATTAAAGCGAGCCATATCTTTAATCTTTTGCAAGCACGTGGCGTTATTTCTGTAACCGAACGACAAAATTACATTCTTCGCGTTCGTGATCTCGCGCGCCGTTGTGGGGAGGCCTTCTTACTCACAGAAGCTGGACAAATATACACTGGAGAAGCCTAATGTCTGATCTTCTTCTTGAACTTTTCAGTGAAGAAATCCCTGCACGTATGCAACGCAAAGCTGCTGCTGATCTTAAAAAATCTGTTACAGATCAACTTGTGAATGCTGGATTGATCTATGAAGCTGCTCGTGAATATTGGACACCTCGTCGGCTAACATTAGACGTACGCGGACTTTCTACACGCTCAAAAGATATCCATGAAGAACGCAAAGGTCCTAGTATAAAATCACCACAGCATGTAATTGATGGTTTTCTACGTGCAACAAGATTAAACGATATTTCTGAAGCACATATTGGACATGATGATAAAAAAGGTCATTTTTATATTGCTAAAATTGTAAAAAAAGGTCGAGCTGCAGAAGAAATTATTGCCGATATTTTACCGAATATTATCCGAAACTTTCCGTGGCCGAAATCTATGCGTTGGGGAAAAGATTCAGCACAAAATGGTGCTCTGAAGTGGATTCGACCTCTACAAAATATTCTTTGCATCTTCGGACCAGAAATTGGTGAAACACATGTTATTCCGTTTACAATTGGTTCTCTTAAAAGCAATAATTTAACTTATGGTCATCGTTTCTTAAGTGATGGAAAGCCATTTCGAGTGCGTCGCTTTGATGATTATGTTACTCAACTTGAAACCCATAAAGTCATTCTGGATGCCGAGAGACGAAAGAATATTATTTTAGCTGATGCCCAAAATCTCTGCTTTGCCAACGGGTTAGAACTGGTTCAAGACAATTCCCTCCTAGAAGAAGTTGCTGGTCTTGTTGAATGGCCTGTTATTCTGATGGGTGATTTTGACAAATCATTCCTTGATATTCCTCCAGAAATTATTCGCTTGACCATTCGAGCCAATCAAAAATGTTTTGTCACCCGTAAACAAGGAGAAAAAGTAAAACTTTCTCATCATTTTATTCTCGTTTCTAATATTCTTGCAAATGATGAAGGCAAAGAAATTTCAAAAGGAAATAGTAAGGTTGTCCGTGCCCGTCTTTCTGATGCACTTTATTTTTGGCAAACCGATCAGCGTGATTTGCCTGATCTTCAACAATTGGAATCTTCTATAAAAAAATTTGAACTTGATATAAAAAAACCTCTCGATCAAAGAATGGCGCGACTCGATCATTTGAATGTAACTTTTCATGCTAAATTAGGTACGCAAGGTGCAAGAGTAGAACGCATTGCTACACTCGCACAAGAAATTGCACCTTTGATACAAACAGATCCTCTTTTAGCAAAACGTGCAGCAATCCTTGCAAAAGCTGATTTGCAAACAGAAATTGTCGGAGAATTTCCTGAACTACAAGGTGTTATAGGGCAAAAATATGCCCTTCTTCAAGGAGAAGATCCTCGTGTAGCTATAGCAATCGAGGACCATTATAAACCTCAAGGACCAACAGATCGTCTTCCACAAGAACCGCTTGCTATAACTGTTATGCTCGCTGACAAAATTGACATGCTCGTTGGCTTTTGGCTCATCAATGAAAAACCAACGGGCTCAAAAGATCCCTATGCGTTAAGACGAGCAGCATTGGGAATTATTAGGCTTGTCCTTTCGCGAGATTGGAAAATCAATCTTATGCCACTGTTTCAGTTCGCAACGAATCTTTTCTTACAACAAAAAAATAAATATGAAATCTCTCAAAGAGAAAATTCGCAATTACAGAATCTACTTCCAGAAAAAACAGAATATATTTTATCAGACCTGTTATTCTTTTTTCATGATCGTTTGAAAATCTATCTAAAAGAGGAAGGTGCTCGTTACGATGCCCTTGAAGCTGTTTTGAATAAAGATTCTGATGATTTTTTATTGGTTGCACGTCGTGTCGAATCCCTTATCGCTTTTATCAATACCCATGATGGAGTGAACTTTGTAGCCTCTGTAAAACGTACTGCCAATATTCTTGAAAATGAATTTCAAAAAAGCACAACGATAGCCAATGAAATTAATCCTGAGCTCTTTGTCGAGAACGAAGAAAAGCAGCTCTATCATGCAATCTGTGAAGTAGAAAAAAAGGTTCTTACTCCCATCAATGCAACAAATTTATCATTTGCACTCAGTGTGCTAGCGCCACTTGGAAAATTGATTGATATATTCTTTGAAAAAGTATTGGTGAATGATAAAGAACCTGATGTTCGTGCTAACCGTCTTGCTCTTCTCAAACGTACTCACATTGTTACACAATTGGTTGCGGACTTCTCAAAACTTGTCATTTAAAATCAAAGCGCCCTATCAACTGGTAAAAACAATGAATATAAATTTTTCCTTTTTATGATTTTTATTAATTAATATTGAGAAAATTATGCAACCAAGGAGGCAGTTATTTACCTCTCAAATATCATTAATTAAGATATGTTTTCATTTTGACAAATGATTCTTTCTCAAGAGACTCTTTAATAAGCTCATCTGCCTTGTTAGAATCTAATTCCTTTGCAATAAGGATACGTGCTGTAGAAATTGCCAAATCAATAGCCGATGAAGAAACCATGCGTATTGCATCCGCTTCTGCTTGAGCTATTTTTTGCTCTGCCAATTTATTGCGGTTTTTTACATATTCTTCTGCTTTTGTACGAGCCTCAGCAATAATGGATTCAACTTCATGCTTTGCTGCTGCAATAATTTCTTGCGCATCTTTTTCTGCTTCTGCATGTTTGCGTTGATATTCAGCCAATATTTCCTGTGCCTCTTCACGAAGACGCAGAGCCTCATCCAACTCATCTTTAATACGCTTCGCGCGCGCATCAAGATGGTGTATAAGCTTCTGTGGAATTTGGAAATAGACTAAAAGAGCCAAAAAAAGAACTAACCCAACAAATGCCCAAAAAGTATCAGTCATCTTTGTCTTCCTCAATAATCCGCAGTTTTAACAACTGAACGGACAGCCTCTTTGCTGATATCAACGTCAATCAATTTTTTCACAATTTCAAGGGCTACTTCTTCAGCGATAGAACCAACATTTTGCATCGCTCTATCCCGAATTTTTGCTATCTGTTTTTCAGCATCTGCGAGTTTTTTTTCTAAACTCTCTTCAATTTCTTTCCGTTCAAGCTCTGCTTTTTCTTTTAATTCTTCACTAGCTACCTGCGCTATAGCCTGCGCTTTCAAACGCGCTTCTGCTAATTTCCGCTCATAAGTTTCAACAACAATGTCTGCTTCCTGCTTCATGCGCATTGCCTGATCTAAATCAGATGCGATTCGATCTCGTCGTGTTTCAATAACACCACCAATACGTGGTACAATTACACGAGAGATAAAAAGATAAAAAAGTCCGAAAGAAATTGCCAACCAGAAAAAATGCGAACCAAAATGTACAAAATCAAAAGGCGGAAACACACGATTTGCATGCTCTGCCACCTTTTTAATATGTTCTATCGACGTTTCAGTGTTCTGTGCATAAGCGCTTGAAACAAACATCTTCTTTCATCCTTTAAATAGCTTACTAAAGCCCTCTCTAACCGATGATAACTGACTGACATCTCTCTGATTAAGAGCTAAAAGGGTAAATCTTTCCTCATGCAAGAACAGATATACCCCTTTGATGATGATCAAACCCCAAAAAGAAGTAATAAAGCAATGAGCAACGAAAAAATTCCCAAAGCTTCTGTTACAGCAAAACCAAAGACGAGACGCCCAAACTGACTATCTGCTGCTGATGGATTTCGTAATGCACCAGAAAGATAGCTACCAAAAATATTACCAAGCCCTAAAGCTGTTCCAGCCATACCAAAGCAAGCAAGTCCAGCGCCAATATATTTTGCTGCAAGCACCATTTCCATATTATTCTCCTTTAAAGCGAAATTGCATTATTCGACGGAAAACCGCCAGTTCTATTAATGTCCTGGGTGAATTGCATCATTAAGATACATACAAGTTAACACCGTAAAGACGTAAGCCTGAAGAAATGCGACCAAAAACTCAAGAGCAGTAATTGCTACAGTCATAATAAGCGGTAAAACCGCACCACCCACACCTACGAGTCCCACCCCAATCATTGAAACAACAAACCCAGAAAATACTTTAAGCGTAATATGACCAGCAAGCATATTCGCAAAAAGACGAAGAGAAAGGCTAATTGGACGAGAGAGAAAAGAAATAACCTCAATCATTGTCACCAGAGGCAAAACCACAACAGGAACCCCACTGGGAACGAACAGTTTCAAAAAACTGACCCCATGCTTATAAAAGCCATAACCAATCACTGTCAAAATTACCACCATTGCTAACGAAAACGTGATCATGATCTGAGATGTAACCGTATAAAAATAAGGAAAAAGACCAATAAAGTTAGCAACCAAAATAAAAGTAAACAGAGAAAAAACTAAAGGAAAAAACTGCATTCCCTGTACACCAGATGATTCCCGCAGAGTCGATGCTACAAACTCATATGCCATTTCCGAAAGAGACTGCATCCGCGTTGGAACCAATCCACGACTTGATGATGAAATGAAGAGAAAAATAGAAGTTATAACAACCGTGAGAACTGTGAACAATGATACATTTGTAAACGATAAATCCATATTTCCTATGGAAATCTTAATCAGCCTTGAAACCTCAAACTGATGAATAGGATCTGGAGCGTGCGCTGTCACTTCAACCTCATTTATCGGACCTCTCATTGGGCCCTTTATCTTGTTTGTCTTGGCGCAATACGCCTTTTTTTCCTAATTGACTGGAGGGAACATACCCCACAGACCGAAGAATACTCACTATACCAGCAGCAAATCCAAAGAAGAGAAAAAATACCAATCCCCAAGGATACGAACCTGCTAACTTGTCAAACCCCAACCCCAAAACAACACCAACTATAACACTCGCCAGAAACTCACTGGAAAGCTTAATTGCATCTGCCATCCTTCCTTGTGATTTTTCCCGCTTATTCTTATTCTCTCGTTTCTTTAATGCCTGCTTGCGCACTAAAGCTACGCTTAAGTTCCTACTACGACATTCCAAATCCTCTGAATGAAGACAGTCTCCTTGCTTCTCCTCTTCAGCCTCCTTCCGGCTTATAACGGGTTTCTCGCCCATCGCCATCATTGGCTCCTTAATTAAAAAGAAAAGCAAGAATGCATTTCATAAAACCGTGTGCATCATATTGTTCTCAAATTTATTCGTCAAGATACTAAAAGAAATCTATAACAAATTATCATATAAATTTTATTGCAGAAATAACGTATTTTTCAATTTACATACTCTCTTAAAAAGATATTCTGAGAACCTAAACCGATTTCACGACAGCACCCGTGAATGTATAATGAAAAGTTTCCGTATAATATAAAACTTATAGAATAATCATTTTTACGCTTAACAAGAGGTGTAAACTGATACCATCTTATTTTCCAGCTCCCAATGCTATATCAATCCTAGCTTTGAAAGAGAACATAGAAAGCTAAAAAACAGTGTGAGAGCGTTGGTTTTCTTCTTTTATTCAAATAAACTTGCACTTTTTATTTTATGAAAATAATAATTAATGGTTTCTATATCCTGTTCGCAAAGTATCTTATATTATGCCATTACAGGCCCCATCACTCAATAAGCTTGAGGATATTAAGAGAGCTTTCTTTAAATATGAGATATTAATAAATCTAAAATTTCAAATAGATCAAGCCAATAGAACACAATAAAATTTAAATACGATCGCCATAACACTTTATACAATTTTAATCCACTTTTGTGAATTTCGCCCTTTACAATTGAATATCAGTAGATTCAGCAAATATTTTTGCTTTTTATTTAGACAAACTATTGTAAGCAAAAGCGCTTACATAACCTTTATTTTTATGAAACGATAATTTAATGCTTCTTTTCAAACGAGCATCATCATTATATTCCCCTACCCTCATATTGCATCTATTCTTGCATTTAAGTAACCCATTAAGAGGATTATGTACTCTTTCTTAAATACTCCCTATCAAACTCTTCTTATAACATGCAAATAAATGATCTTTATCAAAATGAGAGAGTTCTATTCAATAACGCTCATAGTAAATGATTATCAATAAAATTTAAAAAGTTATCATTTCTTCTTGGAACGTGTCGCAAAAGGATTATCAGAAGCTCGCAATGATATGCGAAGTGGTATACCAGACATATCAAATGTTTCACGTAACCCATTGACAAGATAGCGCAAATACGACTGTGGCATACTTTTGGGGCGCGAGCAAGAAATCATAAATCCAGGCGGACGTGTCTTAACCTGTGTGATGTATTTAACCTTAAGTCGACGGCCAGAAACCGCAGGAGGCGGATGATGTGCCACAACAGTTCCAAGCCATTGGTTCAATTTAGCCGTTGAAATGCGACGATTCCACACACGGTGCATCATCATGACATTTTCCATCAATTTATCAATTCCTTGACCATATTGTCCTGATAAAGGAACAGCTCTCAAACCACGAACTTGAGGAAGAAATCGCGCACATTTTTCATGCAAATCAATCAATGTGATCTGACTGTTTTCAATAAGGTCCCACTTATTGAAAGCAATAATGGGAACACGCCCTTCACGAATCACAAGATCAGCAATTTGTAAATCCTGCTTTTCAAAAGGTATCGTTGCATCAAAAACAATGACTACCACTTCTGCAAAACGAATAGCACGCAAAGTATCTGCAACAGATAGTTTTTCTAATTTTTCTTGAACTTTTGATTTTCGACGTAAACCTGCAGTATCAAAAAGTTTAATATGACGACCACGCCATTCCCAATCTACAGAAATAGAATCACGCGTGAGTCCTGCCTCTGGTCCTGTTAACAAGCGCTCTTGTTTCAACATACTATTGATAAGGGTGGATTTTCCTGTATTGGGACGCCCCGCAATTGCAATCCTAATGGGCTTACTTTCATCATAAATAAGCTCCTCTTCCGCCAAATCGTTTACATCATCACCAACAGATGCAGGCTGTATCGTAATATCTTCTTCTTTATTGTTGCCCAAAGCATGCTCTGACCCAACAGCATCTATAATTGCATCACGCAGATCACTAAGTCCCAAACCATGTTCAGCCGATATTGGGCAAGGCTCCCCCAAACCTAATGACCACGCCTCATACTCTCCTCCTGTTGCCGCTCTTGACTCAGATTTATTGGCAACAAGCACAATTGGCTTTCCTGATTTACGAACCAATGAAGCAAAATTTAAATCACTTGGTGTTATTCCGCTCTTTGCATCAAATACAAATAAAATAAGATCAGCTTCATCAATCGCAGCTTTTGTATGAGAACGCATACGCCCCTCAAGTGTATAATCACCTGCTTCTTCCAGCCCAGCCGTATCAATCACATCAAAACGTAGATCTTGAAGTTTTGCCGCATGAATACGCCGATCACGTGTTACACCAGGCTTATCATCAACCAAAGCCAATTTTTGCCCAACCAAACGATTAAATAATGTTGACTTCCCAACATTGGGACGACCAACGATAGCAATGGTAAGGCTCATCAATTTATTCCCTATTTGCCTTGCCCTCAGCTTGTATAAGCTCAAGCATCATTCGAGCCCGATCTGTTATTTTTGAACCCAAAGCACCTTCTTCAGAAATTTTCTTAAAATAATAAACCGCCTCATCCATTTTATCCGCCTTATAAGCAGCTAAACCTAAAGCCTCTCTTGCAGACATGCGCATAGGATCGGTATCACTTGTCATATCTTTGATGCGCTTTTCAACATCAGCTAATGTCCCTGTATCAACCAGAATATAAGCCGCCCGAATTTTTGCAACTTTCTGCAAAATCTGCGGTGCTTTCTTATCCGCTGCAACAGAATCAAAGATCTCCACTGACTTAATCATATCACCTTTCTCCATGAGTAAAGAAGCCTCACGTAAACGAGCAAGAAAAGGATATCCCCCAAAATGAGAGGTTTTAACAGTTTCTAATTGCTTTATCGCTTTATCAAAATGACGTGTATCCGCAAAATCAAGACTTTTTACAAATGCATCACCAATATAACCAGCTTTCTTTATTTGCTGATGATGGTAAATTTGATAAGCAATTATCATGAATATAAAAAGAATAACTGCTCCAATAATTGAGAAACCATACCGTCTCCAAAAAGCAAGCGCCTTTTCCTGACGAAATTCTGCATTCACTTCAGCAATAAAACTATCATACGACATATATCATACCTTGAAAAAAGTTACTTTATCTGTGCTTTTACGCATAAATGGACCAAGATGGTAGTCCTAATTAACTAAAAATCTTTAAATTTCTCGTTTATTTATTTTAAATCAACATGTAGCCAAATCAATCGGATTTTTGCAACAGTCTTAGTCGAAAATGATGTAAACGCCCTGTTTGTTCACATTACAGCTTTTACATATATTGTCTTGAGTCTTATAAAAATTCACTGTTTTAATATTTATCATGATTGCCTATCATCTCAAGCGGATTTTCTCCCCATTATATAGAGAGATAATCTTTTTAAATCTTCAACGCAATTTTTGGCTGTATTGGATGATAGAATTATAATTCTTGAAAAAACCTTGAACAAAAAGTAAATATCCCACGAATATCTACTAAAATCAAATAGATCAATTTTTATCTGTATCAAAAATACCGAAGCGCCATGATAAAGTAGGGTATAATTCCAAATCTTCAGTTAAAGCTCTTTATACAAAGTGTATCCCTTCAACTTATCTTCATACGATTAACAACCTTTTGTAATTGATCCTTAAAGTTTTTTTAAAATATCCTATTGTAAAGGCCAAACCCACATAAGCATTGGAACAGCAATAATAACAATCAACACCGCCAATGGAGCACCCAAACGTGGATAATCATTAAAACGATATCCTCCTGGCGCCATCACGAGCATATTACTTTGATGTCCAATAGGTGTAAGAAACTCACAGCCTGCACCAATTGCAACTGCCATCAAAAAAGCTTCGGGCTTATAATGAAGGGAATGAGCAAAACTTGACGCAATTGGTGCTACCATCATCACTGTTGCTGCATTATTCAAAAATGGCGTGACCAACATAGCTGTCACCAACATAAGCGCTAAGGCACCCGATGGCGGAAAAAATATTGCCAATTGGCTTAGCCATTGGCCAATGAGATCCGTACATCCTGTTTTCTCTAACGCTTCACTCACTGGAATAAGAGCCGCTAATAGTACTAATATTGGGCCATCTAATGCCTGATACAGATCACGCGCGGGCAAAACGCGAAAGATAACCATTGCAGCAGCAGCAGAAAAGAAAGAAAAAGCAACTGGAACAATATGAAAAGCTGTAAAAATAATTGCTATAAATAAAACAGCTAAAGAGATGAAACCATGTCGTAAATTTCCAAACACAATATTTCGTTTTGCTAGGGGCAAGCATTTCAATTCTCTTAATAAATTTGGAATAACTGCATCCTGTCCTTGCAAAACAATCACATCGCCAAGATGAAAAATAATATCATCAAGTCTTCCCCGTACCCTTTCATGTTGACGACTTAACGCAAGCAAATTTACATTATAGCGATCAAATAGAGAAAACTCTTTCGCACTAATACCGATAAGAGGTGAATTATGGGTAATGACTGCTTCAATAATATCAATGTCACTATCCTTATCACCTGCAGCAATAGTTCGCCCCTTAGAAAACTCTAAACGAGCAGAGTTCATCACGCTATCTAACCCTGTATGCGACCCTTCCAGTAAAATAATATCATTTTCAGACAAAACAAAATCTGGTAATGGTGAAATAGATACTTTATTTCGGATGATTTGAATCACCATAACGTCACCACTTGATGGCTTAACCAAATCAACAATATTTTTCCCTATAATCGGTGAATTTATTGGAATATGTACTTCTGCAACATAATTACGAATATCAATGGCATCATCAAATGATGCACCTGAACGCACACGCACAGGCAAAAGCCAATAAAAACAGACCAAATATACAACACCAGCCGTCGCAATAACCGCACCAACTGGTGTAAAATCAAACATAGTAAAAGGTGTTCCTGCTAAACGTTCTTGCATCGCTGAAATAACAACATTGGGAGATGTTCCTATCTGTGTCATAAGCCCCCCCAACAAAGAACCAAAGGCCATGGGCATCAAAAAGACAGAAGGAGAAACCTGAGAACGACGTGCAAACTGAAAAGCTATCGGAAGCATAATAGCCAAAGCACCAATGTTTTTAACAAACATTGATAATACGACAACAGAAAGAACTAAAAAAGCTAATTGAAGACGCACAGATTTCACATCTGGCCATATCCGTTGAATAATAAATTCCATTATGCCAGAGCGCGATACAGCCGTACTGACAACAAACACACTCCCCACGATAATAACAATATCATTACTAAAACCGCTAAAAGCTTCCTTCGGACTGACAAGACCAAGAGCACAAGCTATTAATAACGTACAAATAGCAACAAGATCATAACGAAATCGATCCCAAATAAAAACAGCCATCATGAGACCAATGATCAAAAACGCTATTATTTGATTTTCTGTCATAACACTCACCTCTCCCCATTAAACTATAATGTACAAAAACATATCTTTTATGTTTTAAATATTCCTATAAACAGCAGCAAGATAAAAACAGACATCGGAATATTTTAGGGTAATTTTAAAATGATAAAAAATTATGATGCGCATAAACTTTCCTCTCCTTATTATGCGTACTTTTCTATAAAGTGCTGAACTCAAAGAAAATTGATAAAAGTTGATAAAGCTATATTGCAAAAAAGATGAGAATAACTTTAATATAAGGAGTAGATAATTGTTGAAACTGGTACACGCTATATTTAAACCTTTGTCGTTAAAAGAATTTATCTTCACTCTCAATTCAAAGAGTGATAAAAATGAAAGAAGGAAGAATGGTTAATCTTAATAGTGGGTATCAAAGTAACCTCAGATATTGGCTCACTTGCATTATTGGATTTGTTGCTATCTTGGCAATTATAATTGTTGGTGGATTTTATATCGCGAAACCCTATCTTGACAGTTTTGTAAAACAAGAAATAGCCCGTCGTGGCATAAAAGCCGGAACATCTGAGGTGAGCATTCTAGGTAAAGTCAATTTGAAGAATGTGACATTACCCGTCCCAGCTGGTACATCACTTAAAATTGGAGCCATTTCTGCCCGTCCTCCTCTTTCCTTTATTCCCGGAACTTTTACATTTTATAATGTTGATTTAAAGCATAATAATATTCATGTGCAAATTCCTCAAATCTCTCTCCGGAGTGTATCCTTAAAAGAAAAAGATAGAACGATAACATCACGTCTTTTACAATCAATGATGCGCATTGAGTTTTCCTCAATTATTGCTCCCAATATACAACTTTCTATAAAAAATAAAAATAACCGAATAGAAACGCTTGAAGTCAAGAATTTCCAGCTTTCTGATTTTAAAAATGGACATATCCGTTCAGTTAGTATTAAAAATATGGATCTTAAAACAGTTGCAGTAAACAGTGCCAAACAGATGCAGCTTATGGCTAAAAGTGATACAATAAAAGCCCATGATATTGACATTAACTATGCCTATTCTATCATTTTTGGAAAAAACAACGCTCTCAACCAAGATAAAACCGTTACTGGCCCCATTTCTCTGAATAATGTAAGTATCGATGTGTTTGAAGAAGCAGGGAAAAGCAGTTCTTTCTTCCTCGGACAGTTTAAAACATCTGGTTTAAAAATGAAGCCACTTGAACAAACTCCTGAAAAATTAATCAAAGCTTATCTTAACGCAAGAAAAGAAAACAATAAAGTCTCTGAAAAAATAGCACAAAATGGTCTCCTTCTAAACATACTGCTCGCCATTACCTCAGCTGATGCCAAAGTTGATAATGTCACCGTTGATATACCACAGTTGAAAGCAACACTCGAATCATTCCAATTCAAACCAAGCTTGTGGAAACAACCTATTCCTAAAAAGCTTTTTCTTTCTCTCAATAACCTTTCCGTTTTACCTAAAAAAATGAATGAAAAAGACTTAGAGTTCTTCAAAAATCTGAACTTTGAGCGCTTTGACATTTCAGGAAAAATTGATATTTCTTACGATGAAAAGAAACATATGCTCTTTCTTGATACAATGTCTTTCAATATGAAAAACGTTGGATCTGGGAACATATCGGCTAAGGTTATTGATGTTGACGAAAAGCTTTTTTCTGGTCAGCAAAATGTAATGATTGCTGCGTCTCAAGACCTTGGCATCAATGAAATTGATATACAATATACGGATGCAGGTTTCATTGATAAGCTTTTTTCTTATCTTGCGCAAAATCTTAATGACAGCCAACATGATCTTAAAAAGGAACTCTATGACGATTTCTATCTAATGATGACGCAGACCCCAAAAATGCTGCTGAAAAATCATGACGAAGCAGAAAAAATTTCAAAATCCTTAGGGGAATTTGCTAAAAATCCACAAACATTGATCGTTAAAATTAAAGCAAAAGATAATAAAGGTCTCGCAATAGTTGATCTCGAATCTGCTCTACAAAATGATCTATCCAAGGCTTTAAGCAAAGTACATCTCACTATTAAAAATGAAGCATCGCCTTAAACATTTTGTGCTTTAAACATGATGATCTTGTCTATAAATTAAGAACTTTATTCCTCTTTTTTCTTTTATATGATACAGAAGGTATCATATAAAGTCATTTATACAGAGAATATAGAATCTAAAATTGTCGATGCTTGGAGTTGTTCATGTCTGATTTATCTTCAAATCGCCTGCCTAATCGCGCTTCTCGTGTCACCAATCAAGCGCTTTCTGCGATCGAGCGTTTTCTCCATATTGAAGCTCTTAGTGGTATTGTTCTTTTATTAGCTGCTGCTGCTGCACTTATTTTTGCTAATTCTAAATATGCTGCTTTTTATGAATCTTTTTGGCATACACCTCTTGGCTTTAATTTGGGTCATTTCACTCTTTCATGGGATTTACATTTCTGGGTTAATGATGCCCTTATGACTATTTTCTTTCTCGTCGCAGGAATGGAAATTCGACGCGAGATTCATGAAGGTGCTCTTGCCGATTTTAGACAAGCAATCTTACCAATTGTTGCCGCAATAGGGGGCGTTTGTGTTCCTGCAATTATTTACTTTATCTTCAATTTTAACGAGGGACATATACGTGGTTGGGCTGTGCCAACAGCAACAGATATTGCCTTTGCTCTAGGTATTCTTGCTCTTCTTGGAAAAAAAATTCCTTCTAATCTTCATATTATTCTTCTATCATTAGCGATTATTGACGATATTATCGCTGTTCTTATTATTGCTTTTTTCTATTCAACAAACATTGATCCTAGCGGTTTAATGATTGCAGGAGCAGGTATTACTTTGGTGCTATTTTTTCAGTGGATCGGGCTTGCATCAGCATGGCTTTACATTTTACCTGGTACAATCATCTGGTGGGGTTTAATGGTAACAGGTGTTCACCCATCACTTGCTGGTGTAATCTTAGGAATGATGACTCCCGTTCTTCCTACCCGTACTCTTGTAGCGCCACTCACCATGCTCAGTAACGCTATGCAAATTCTTCAAGAAAAAAATACAAAAACAGATCTGCATCATATTTCAACCGCATTGAAAAAAATGCGCAAAGGACAACGGGCCATGATTGCTCCAGTAACACGCGTTCAAAAAGCGTTGCATCCATGGGTTGCATACGGTATTATGCCGATCTTTGCCTTCGCAAATGCAGGAGTAAGTTTTGCAAACTTTGATCTTTCTTCTGACAAATCATTCTTGATTGTTTTGGGTATTGTCATTGGTCTTTTCGTTGGTAAGCCTCTTGGTATTATCACAGCTAGTTATATAGCCGTAAAATCAGGGCTATGCCGCCTACCCCCTCATATGACATGGACAGGCGTTTTACTCATTGGTTTTTTAGCTGGAATTGGTTTTACAATGTCTATCTTTGTTTCAATGCTTGCTTTTAAAGATATTGTTCTGCTTGATGCGGCAAAAATTGGGGTCCTTTGTGGCTCTGGTTTATCTGCTCTTATCGGTCTGGGATATGGATTTATTTATATTAAGCGCAATAAAGGAATTTCTCATAATTCCTAACAAACTAACTGAAAATATATTTTTATGCAGAACTTTTAAAAATAATTTTTCTTATTTGTTGGGTTCGGACAATATTTAATGTAAAATCCGTTGTCTCGCCTCATCTTTACACTTATGAAGGAGAAAACTAACATCATCATACTATTTATGAGCCTCTAATGTTGCACCAACCTTTGACACTTAAGAAGATTCATAAAAAATGTTTTTTTCCTTTCTTCAATAATCTTTTACTCATACACCTGCTCCACTTGTGATGTGCATAGGAATGACTTTAATTGTTTCAATATAAAAGGCTTCATAGTTTTAGAGAAGCTTCCTTTCGTTCAGATTATTATTTATTATAAAGAAAAATTAATTATTATAAATCAACATATTATGTTTAATTATAAGAAAAAGATACGAATAAGCGAAATTCAATAATCAGTTAAGTAACTCCATGGTTTATTTTTTCCCAATAAACCACTCTCCTCGTTACTGATTTTATTGCCGGTATTCTAAACAACTTTAATTTTTATCTTCTTAAAAGGCACATTATTTTTTGGTGAAAATATTTGATTTATAATGAGAATTTATCACTATAAATCTTGTATGGAGTCCAAATATCGTAAGATTTTCTCATTTCAAATCTGTACATGATGCATCAATCAAAACTATTCGCTTACACGTCACAAGCAGAGGAGGAGTATTGAGTAAAATTATTTGAAGAAAAAAATAAGAATGCTTCATCATATCCATACAAGAGCTGTTCAACACGAAGACTAAAAATTAAATGATGACGACCAACTGACACCTTTGATCTAAGTAAGGGAGATGGTCCCCAATAAATTTTACGTTACACCAACCACAGGCACTGTAATAGGCTTGGGGAGAGATATTTCTTCAAAACAAGCGCGTAAATTGGCAATATAATAGCGTTTTGTTTTACGTGAAAGGCATATACAATTTAAATAACGCAATATACAAAAACGTGAACCAATGTGTAATATCCATTATTTAAAAGATATTACTGTCAATACCTTTGAAAGTTGTAAAGCAGAATTAAAAGGAAGTTGTAAAATGGAAGCTGTTTTTCACTTTTATGGCTTCATATTCTTCCCCAATTAGGTTTTATCTCTATTTCAGAAATTATCCCAACAGGTATACGCAACATTCTTGTTCCTATCTGGCATACAAAAACAGAAGTTGCTCGTAGGAGCCTTATCCGTTTCAATATACATCGTCAAACATGCATCTGCGCTGACATTAGATATTGATACAGGTAACAAAAAACAATATTTCCGAGACTTTCGAATTATACAACACCACATTAAATACAATAAGAGTAAAATAATATTGTAATGAAAATTCTTATTTATATATAAATCACGTAGAGTTAACACACATTGTATAAAAATAAATTATAGAAAAAATTTAGTAAGTTACCTCATATTTAAAAATCTTATTCTATAAGCTGTAATCTTCAGTGGAATATTTGTTGCTGGTCGTGAACATAGTACCACACAGGTACAGATACAAAAAGTTGTAAAATCAAAGACGTATGCAGATCAAAAAAGCTCTTTGCAAATAAAAAAATCGTAAAATATCTAAAAACTATAGGCTATACTACTCAAGATGCTTTTTTCATTGCGCATAATTCTGGATTGTTCAAGAAGCAAATTAATAGTAGGCAATCTAATACAACCAGTGATGGCAGAGAACTTCTAAACGCCCCTTATCTACTGGGTGCTCAAGCGTATTATCTTATCCTTGGTGGGGAAGCGTATAATGAAATGGTATAGCTTATTTACATATTCAACATGAAATAATTAAGCGATAAAAAATAGACAAGAACAAACTAAAAACTACAAAAGACTATAGAAAATAATATTTATAAAAATATCTTTATTGGGAATAAGTGCATTAATTATCGCACTTTGATAACATATATTATATTCACATGGAACATTCCCATTCGAATGCATTATTCTATAAGAGAATACTTTCGCATTCATATACTGAATAAAAACAAATTGTGGGAAAAAATATTTAATGAAATTAGAATAATAAAAATGGCTATATTTCTTACAAGAAGAATTTACTTACAAAGGCCACCATTTGAAAAATATGTAAACATGATAAGAAACTAGCACGACATACTACACAAACGAAAGAAGTATCTCATGCGTCATTGGCAGTATGACACAGAAAATACTTGTAATAGAGTAGTTAAGGAAAGAAAGTTAACTTAAAGAACATATGGAGGCATCGAAAACTCTGAAAATCTTAATCATAATTCAAAAAAAGATAAATCGACATGAGAAAAAATTTAAGTGATGAAATCATAAGCAACACGCTATAACATTATCATTAATTTTGATCTATAATTACATGATTTTATGAAAAGTTCTTCTGAAGAGCTATAAGCCGTAAACGCATAAGATATAGTAATTCTATAACTTATAGCGCAACATCAATATTGTCTATAGAGATGTATTTTTATTGCCTCATAATCCAGAAAAAAATAAATTTACAAGATATACATAAAGCCATAAACGACCATTTGAGACAAGCTAAACATCTCTAGAAAATACATCATCAATTCTATTTTTGGTAATTCCATCACTAATTCAATGAGCTCCAATTTCTCTAAGATTTATAATATTAAATCTGTATTCACGAGGCTGCCCCCCATGTAACACATGCATCTTTTGAATAAACGCAGTGCGTTGCTCCTTATTCTATTAAGGCCTTATATCGTAAAGACTTCTCCATCCCTCTCTAAGGGCTCTAAAACGTTTGTAGACAGCATATTTTATATCCCTTCTTAAACAGTTTTTTACCCAAACATCTTTCTTCTTGTAATGTATAAGCGACCGTTTTTAAATTCATCATGAATACGTTAAAAATGAGAGAGTTTTGCTGTATTAAATATTCTATTTAAGTCAAAAATATAAATGTCCTTAACAAAAATTATTAATATATATTAAAGCTTTATGTTATTGAAACTTTGTTGACACTGAAAAATATTTATTCCTTATCAAGGGCATAAACAGCATGTAATGTTCTAACTGCAAGTTCAGTGTAAGCACTATCAATCAAAATAGAAATTTTAATTTCTGAGGTCGTAATTGCTTGAATGTTAATACCCTTTTCAGCCAAAGCCTTAAATGCTGTAGCAGCAACACCTGCGTGGCTACGCATTCCAATACCAATCACAGATACCTTGGCAAGATCGCCTTCAAATTGGAGAACATCAAATCCAATTTCTTTGCGATTCTTCTCAAGAAGTGTAACGGCTTTTTCCACATCTGATGATGGTACAGTAAACGTCATATCAGTTTTTGAGCCATCTTCAGAAATATTTTGCACAATCATATCAACATTAATGCGTTCTTCAGCCAAGGGACCAAAAATTGCTGCCGAAATCCCTGGACGATCGGCAAGCCGACGAAGGGAAATTTGCGCTTCATCCTTAGCGAAAGCAATACCAGTAACATTTTGTTGTTCCACGATTTCATCCTCATCGCAAATAAGTGTTCCAGAAGAATTCATTGGATCCTCCATGCCTAATGCATCAGGATCCTCAAAACTTGAACGCACAAAGGTACGAACCTTATGAACCATTGCCAATTCAACAGAACGAACCTGTAAAACCTTTGCACCAAGAGAAGCCATTTCTAGCATTTCTTCAAAAGCTACTTTTGGTAAACGACGCGCTTTCGGCTCTATACGTGGATCCGTTGTATAAACACCATCCACATCCGTATAAATATCACAGCGATCAGCTTGTACAGCAGCGGCTATAGCAACAGCACTTGTATCTGATCCCCCACGCCCTAAGGTAGAAATCCGGTTATCCGGAGCTATCCCCTGAAAACCAGCAATAACGGCAACCTGACCTTCCTGAAAACACTCGATTAAAAAAGATCCATCAATATTAATAATACGTGCACGGCCATGCGCATTATCTGTATGAATAGGAATTTGCCAACCAAGCCATGAACGTGCATTCACCCCCATTTTTTGAAGTGTCAAAGCCAACAAACCTGAAGTAACCTGTTCACCAGAAGCAACCACAACATCATATTCACGAGTATCTCTATGCATGGAGGAAGCATCACTTGTCCACTGAACAAGTTCATTTGTTTTACCAGCCATCGCAGATACGACAACGGCAACCTCATTACCTGCATCAACCTCTCTTTTGACATGCCGTGCAACATTATGAATACATTCAATGTTTGCTACAGATGTCCCACCAAATTTCATGACAATGCGCGCCATTAATAACACTCTTACCTTTACATCTCTTATCTCAAACGGTAATGAGAATTAGATGCTGTATCAACTAACCATTTTCTCGACATAGCGAATATCTATCATTTGTGCAAGTTTCATTATGATTATATTAATTTCTCTTGACTTTGTATAAAATCTACTTGACCTGATCATTTAAAATAGAAGGACGGCAACATGATCGATGAAACACAAACAACTATTGATCAAAGTGAAATTGATCATTTTTCACGTATTGCTACAGAATGGTGGAATCCACAAGGAAAATTTCGACCTCTTCACCAATTTAACCCAACGCGCCTTGCTTACATCAGAGAAAAAGTCTGTTTAGAGTTTAATCGTGATCCTTCTTCGCTTACGCCCTTTGACAATTTGAAAATTCTTGATATTGGCTGTGGAGGAGGCTTGTTATCTGAACCAATGGCACGTCTTGGCGCTATAGTCGTAGGCGTTGATGCTGCACAAACAAATATTGAAGTCGCAAAAACCCATGCAGCTCAAAATGACCTTTCCATTGACTACCGCACGACGACAGCAGAAGTACTTGCCAATGAAGGAGAAAAATTTGATATCATCCTTAATATGGAAGTTGTTGAACATGTCGCTGACGTTAATCTCTTCATAGCAGCTACAGCAAAAATGCTGAAACCACAAGGATTGATGTTTGTCTCAACACTCAACCGCACGTGGAAAGCATGGGGGCTTGCTATTGTAGGCGCTGAATATATTCTACGTTGGCTTCCTAAAGGAACCCATGATTATAAAAAATTCCTAAAACCTCTAGAACTTAAAAATTTCTTATCAAAAAACGCTCTGACTGTCATTGATGAGATAGGTATTACTTATAACCCATTAAACGACAGCTGGAATCGCTCAAAAGACATGGGTGTTAACTATCTCCTTCTCGCAAAACGGTCTTAAGGATATGTAATTTACAAATATTATATGCCTTGTAATATATTATATGCCTTGTAATAAAGAATTGAGCTTTCCCTCAGCCTCTAAAGCATAAAGATCATCACAACCGCCAACGTGATAATCACCTATGAAAATTTGCGGAAATGTATTACGTCCATTTGCGCGCTGTACCATTTCTTGGCGAAGGGATGTGGAAGCATCAATATCTGTATACTTTACGCCTTTTTTATCAAGCAAATCACGTGCTTTTGTGCAATAAGGACAGTTAGGGCGTGTATAAATTATTATCTCTTTCATAGTATTATCCTCTAATATTTTTAATAATGTTCACTTTAAATTCCTCTTAAGAAGAGGGAAAAATAGAATCCTCTTTGAGAACACGCGAAAATGTTAGCACATCAACCTGCCGTGCACCTGCATCTTTTAATGCAGCAGCTGCTGCTGTAACTGTTGCACCCGTTGTAAATACATCATCAATCAGCAAAACAGAACATCCTTTGAGATATTTTTTAACCTTATGCGAAACCTTAAAAGCATTTTTTACGTTAAGTTTTCTCTCTCTTGAAGAAAGACTAACCTGTGGACGGGTATGCCGACAACGAACAAGCCAACTTGGTTTTAAAAGCTTTTTTTGTGATGCTGCAATATAACGTGCAAGCTCAGCAGATTGATTATAACGCCTCTCCCAAAAACGACGAAAATGCAATGGAATGGGAATAATAACATCACAATCATCAATAAGCTCGCGTCCAGAAAACATCATCCAATTGGCCATAAATGATGCCAATTCTATATGATCACCATATTTTAAGCGCGTTACTAAAGTTCGTGCAAGCCCTTTATGAACAATGACTGAGCGAACACGTGAAAAAGGATGGGAATTACGAAGTGCTTCACCACTAAGAAAACCATCCCCCATATCACAAACAAAAGGAGTCCCCATAACAGGACAATAAGGTTTTGTGATAAATTGAAGGTCTTTCCAACATTCGGAGCAAATCGTACCATAAGTAGAAACATTTTGCTTACATCCAGGACAAATTGGTGGATAAAGCATCGTTTTCAAGCGTTCAACGAACTTACTTAGTATATCCCCACTATTTAACGCAGCTTCTCGAAAATATAACATTATAAATTTAGGCTTTTACAAGTTTCCCTCAGAACAAAAGTTCCTTTGTATTTCCTTAATTTATAATTTTAATTCCTTTAAAAACCCTTACCTTCTATAAATTTATTTTCTTTCATATTATAAACTTGACAGAACTTGTACAAATAATGAACCTTTCCAAAATATATTCTTTCATAGATCGAAAGTGTTCCATAATATGTCGCATCCTTTAATTTTTGATCATAACCACATTGAACAATTCCGAAAACGTGCCTTTCAAAAAGAAAAAAAAGGATGTGACTTTTTACTCTCTCACATGGCAGAAGATCTCTATAAACGCCTTAGCACTGTTGATCGCCTCTTTACATTAGCTCTCGATTTACACAGCCATACAGACCTTGCTGCACAAGCTTTAATGAAATCTGGAAAAGTTTGTTCCATAGAACGCATTGAAACCAATACGCTTTATCAAAGCCATGATAAAAAATTCCACTTACGTCATCGAGAGTTTCTTGATTTACCTCAAAGTTACTGTGACCTTATTGTTTCGCTTCTTTCATTACAATTGACCAATGATACCCCTGGTGTTCTAAGCCAGATAAAAAACACCCTTAAACCAGATGGCTTATTTCTTGCTGTTATGGCAGGAGCTGGTACATTAAGAGAATTGCGCGAAAGCCTGCTACAAGCTGAAAGTGAAATTTATGGTGGAGCAAGCCCTAGAATCTATCCTTTTGCCGACATTCGTGATGCAGGCGCTCTTTTACAGCGTGTTGGCTTTGCTCTGCCTGTAGCAGACGTTGAAGATATCACAATACGTTATAATACAATGTTTGACCTTATGCACGATCTTAGAGCTATGGGAATGCAAAATGCACTCATCAATCGTTCACGACGCCCTGTATCCAAACGTTTTTTTCTCCGCGCAGCTGAAATCTATGCACAACGATTTAGTGATCCTGATGGACGTATTCGTGCACATTTTTCTTTCATCTGGCTCTCTGGTTGGGCTCCTCATCCCAATCAACAAAAACCCTTACAACCTGGTTCAGCACAAATATCTCTTACAGATGTTTTAAAGACCCCAAAAAATATAACCTAAAATTATTTTTTAAAAATACTTTTATCTGTTGTTCGTAATATTTGACTGGTGACCGTTCCAGCTATCATTGAATCACTCACGTTTAAAGCAGTACGTCCCATATCAATTAGCGGTTCAATAGAGATAAGTACAGCAACCAAAGTAACAGGAAGCCCCATAATTGGTAACACAATCAATGCAGCGAAAATAGCACCTCCCCCCACACCAGCAACACCTATAGAACTCAACGTTACAACACCAACAAGCGTAGCAATCCAAGTAGGATCAAGAGGATTAATACCCATAGATGGTGCAATCATGGTCGCAAGCATCGCTGGATAAAGACCAGCACAACCATTTTGTCCAATTGTTGCCCCAAAAGAAGCTGCAAAACTCGCAATGGATTGTGGTACACCTATCCACTGTGTTTGCGCTTCAATATTCAAAGGAATACTTGCAGCACTTGAACGACTGCTAAAAGCAAATGTTAAAACCGGTAAAACCTTTTTGAAAAAACGAAAGGGATTAACCCCAGAAATACCAAGCAATACACCATGAATTCCAAAAATTAAAATAATACCGACATAAGAAGCAATGATAAAAACCAGTAAATTTAAAATATCTGCAATACGCGATATTGCTCCTACTTTCGTCATAAGTGCAAAAATACCATAAGGTGTCAAAGCAATCACAATACGGACTAACCGCATAATCCAAGCTTGTGCCACTTGAATAAATAAAAGCGCTTTTTCTCCTTTTTCTGGCTCATCTTTCTTTAAAAGGAGAACCGATGCACCTAAAAATGACGCAAAAATAACAACACTGATAATTGATGTCCGTTTAGCTCCACTCAACTCAGCAAATGGATTTTTAGGAATCATAGACAAAATCATCTTTGGTATATTCATATCTCCAAGTTTAGAAATATGACCTTCAAGAAGAGCAGAAACATTTTGCCCTTCGTGCACCAAACCATCAGTTGTTAATCCAAAAAAATTAACCACAAGCACACCAACCAATGCTGAAAGAGCCGTTGTAAAAAGCAATATTGAAATTGTTATTATACTCATCTTTCCAACAGCATAAACAGAATGTAAATGAGCAACTGCTGAAACAATAGAGATAAAAACCAGTGGCATAACAATCATTTGCAACAGTAAAATATAGCCCTCACCAACAATGTTAAACCATTCAACGGATTTCAATAAAGTGCTTTCACCCTCTCCATAAACAAACTGCAAAACACTTCCAAAAATCAAGCCAAGGATAAGCCATAGCATAACACGTAGTGAAAGACTCCATTGCATTTTCTTACTTTGAGAAACCAACAATAAAAAAATAACAAATAGAAATAAATTGACGAAAAAATTAAATGTCATTGTCTATGCTCACTTACTATTTTTATGATTGATGTCAATAATCTGCATAATTCAAAATCAATGCATGATATTTAAAATTAACATAAAGCTTACAAGGCTTTTACAAAATCATTATTTTTTTAATTTATAGCTTAAAAGAGAATTTTTTATCTACTAATAATTGTTTAAAGAAAATAAATAAAATTATCGTCCTATTCTTTAAATTTTCACTCTCATAAAATAGTTGAAAAAGAGAAATATAAACAATATTCATAGCATCTTAATACTGAGTAATTCCAGCATATCTTACCCTATAAATGTCCGTACCACTCTCTTTTGCTATTTGAACTGAAGCGAGCTTTCCAAGCAAGGATGAATTAACAACCGAACATTCGTGATTTTTCTAGAAAATACACCAACAAGCTAATTTTGCTAATTTTATGGACTACACTCTCAACAGCTTTGATCAGCACTTCAAATATAATTATTTTATTGAAAATACCTTTTATACATTCTTTCTTTGCTCTCAATAAAATCTTTTTTATTTATTAATATTTAATGATGTAATTAACACATTAATTCTATACATTGTAATCTCTATTTCTATCTATTTACATAAAATATTTCTTTTTTATATAAAAATAAATTTGATTTATACATACATAGATCTGTGGGTATTTTTTCTACTGTCTTTTTAGCTTACTGATCGTATTGATATTGTGATTTTTGTATTGTATCTTTTATGAGAAATGTTAAAAGCAAGGTAAGATATGCTCCCTAGAGCAAATGAGTAAATGAGCCACCACGGTGATATGCATTTTTAAAAAGCAGGAAGTATCTTTTCTTCAAATTTAATAGGCACATTCTAAAAATAAAGGTTCTACAGACTCATTCCAAATAGAATAGTAATGAGACAAAAATTTTTCAGCATCTGTTTGTTCGATTGCAACAACTTCTTCTAAAGGATTAAGAAAATTTGTTTCATCAAAACCATTCGTATCATACTGTTTGCGATTTTTTAAGCCTTTGCGTGCAATAGCAAGAGCTTGTCGCGCTAACTCTAAAAGAATAGTTTGACGAAAAGGAGTTCTTAACCCTTCTTTAGGAACGCGTTGGCGCAACTCTAAAACTTCTTCAAAACACCAATCTTTTGTCAAAGCCTCTGCCTCATTAAGTGCTTCCCTATCATAAAGAAGCCCAACCCAAAAAGCCGACAACGCACAAATGCGCTTCCAAGAACCGCAATCAGCTCCTCTCATTTCTAAAAATCTTTTTAAGCGGACTTCAGGAAATAACGTTGATAAGTGATTAATCCAATCTCCCATGTTTGGAATTGAATTTGCAACTTGTCCTTTTAATGCCCCATTCATAAACTGACGAAACGTTATATGTGTACAATTATAATAACGACCATCACGAACAACAAAATACATTGGAACATCAAGGGCCCATTCAACATAATCAGCAAAACCAAAACGCTCAGAAAATATAAAGGGAAGAACGCCTGTCCTCTGATTATCCGTATTACGCCAAATTTCAGAACGCCACGACAAAAAGCCATTTGGGCGCCCTTCTGTAAAAGGTGAACTTGCAAATAATGCTGTTGCAATGGACTGTAATTTCATGGATACTTGCATTTTTCGCCGCATATCACTTTCAGATGAAAAATCAAGATTAACCTGAACTGTTGATGTGCGATACATCATATTAAGACCATTATGCCCCACTTTAGGCATATAATCAGTCATAATCTGATAACGTGATTTAGGCATTCGCGGCGTTTCAGCTAAAGTCCACTTTGGACTAGCTCCAATACCTAAGAAACCAATACCCAATGGTTCTGCAATTTTTTTGAGAAGAGTTAAATGCTCCATCAACTCGTAATATGTATGGCCTACTGATTTTAATGGTGCACCAGATAGTTCAAATTGTCCCCCAGGTTCCAAAGAAATGGCTCCCTGATCAACTGATCCTACGAGCCCAATAATATTCTCTTCATCTAAAATAGGTTTCCATCCTAAGGCGCTTTGCATCCTCTCTAAAAGCGCTCGAATTCCCCTCTCTCCTTCATAAGGAACAGGGTGAAAACCATCTCTATAAAACGGAAATTTTTCATGTTCTGTACCAATACGCCAATCATCTTCTACTTTATACCCCTCTTGGAAATAGCTAACCAAGGAATCTAAGTTATAAATTTCACTTTCATCAGTTATATCAAGCGCCATAACTTATCGTATCCTATCATTGGTATCATCATCTTAAATGAATTGTTTAGAATGATTTTACAGATTTCTCAATCCATTACCCAATCCCCCACAGTAGCATTAAGCAGAGCCAAAGCAGCAACAGCGGCAGTGTCAGCGCGTAAAATACGCGGACCTAATGATATTGGAACCACAAAAGGATGTTTTTTTAAAAAGCTCCGCTCTTCTTCACTAAAGCCACCTTCCGGTCCAATAAGAATACCAGGTGTTGTAACGTCACGCTTTTTAAAAGAAGGTAATGGATTATGCAATTCGTGCGCTTCATCACAAAAGAATAAAGGCTGCGTCTCATCCCAACATGCCAAAAGCTCTGCTAATGATAGAGCAGACACGCATTCAGGCAGGGATAAAATGCCACACTGCTCAGAAGCTTCAATAACATTGGCTTCCATACGCGCCATATTGATACGCGTAACCTGCGTATGATGCGTTATAACAGGCTGCAAAATCGATACCCCCATTTCAACAGCTTTCTGCACCATATAATCCAACCGCGCGTTTTTGAGTGGAGCAAAGCAATAAATAAGATTGGAATGCTTCGTTTGTAATCTTTCTTGATGGATAAGCTGAACCACAACAAATTTTTTTTTAACAACAATAAGTTTAGCAAGCCACTCACCATCCTGTCCATTAAAAAGTAAAATTTCTGCTCCTTCTTTCATACGCAAAACATGCACAAGATAAGAAGCGTGTGCCCCCTCTATCTTTATTTCTTCATTCAAAGCCAATGTCTGTCGGATAAATAATCTTTTAAGTTTATAATTTATACGCATAAAAATTTTGCCAATGCTCGCTATCGTCATCGAGAAAATGAAAAATATATAGCAAAAAGAAAAAATTATATCTATAGAACTATAATATATTAAAGAATTATAGAGTTTTTTTAGCTTTATGAGATAATAATAGGAACTTATAGATCCTTAAGTGATTCTACTTTCATAAAAGTTTAAATAATGCACCATTCATCTTTGCATTCAGTCATTGATGCATCCGTGGAGGAAAAATATGTCTGCTAAAAAAGCTACAATTATTACGATTACAACCCTCTTAGCCTTTATTTTGATTACAGTGGGAATTGGTTCTGTTGGAGCAGACGGGAAGCATACAATTACCAAAGATGGCTATGGTATTTCTTCTGGGATTCAATAAGCACTAACCGACATCTCCATTAAAATTTTAATGTTTTTTAGCAACTTTTATAAGATTTGCATCAATATTATGAATCTCTTGTATTTGAAAGATTCCATAAGAGGGATTTTTATTCCTCTCTTCAGTCATTTATCTATACCAACCACACTTATAACGGAGAGGACGGTTTTTACTGCTTCATCACAAACGGATTTAAAATGAGAGAATCTTCCGATAATGAGAACTCTGATTTAAATTTAAAAGACAATTTTAAGTTGTAAAAATACGAATTACTATTATAGGATAGAATATTATATAGATGAAAAACAATACTCAATCTGCATCAATGTCTTTTGTGACCCAAAAATTACCATGATTCTGTCCTTTAGAGCTTAGAGAAAATGTAAAAGGCCATGCAAGGCTATTAGCAAGACATTGGACATCTTTACATAAAGTTTCTGATCTATAGTTTTTGCGTAGTTGTGCCTGTAATATCAATTCATTCTGCTTCTCTTGCGCAATAGCAGTTGCAGCGGTTCCTTGAATAGATAAGCTTAAGTCTGCTGTACGCATTAATGACTCTGTCACTTTCATCATACCTTCTGAAAAGCTTGTCTGAATATCCCAGTGATCAAATGTTGTTGAAAAAGTATCATTCTTCATCAAAAGAAATTGTTGTTTATTTAAAAGTCTTGTTTGTAATTCATTCAAATCATACCCTAAGAGCCGACCAGAAGACATCTTCAGTGTTAATTCACCCTGCATTTTCGTAAAAATTTCTCGCCAAGAATCAGCAAGTGTTTGTACCGTTGCAGTAAAATTCGTTTTGCTTTGTATAAATGGAATAAATCCCAAGGTTTCGAAAGTCTCCCGCATATCAATAGAAGCACCTGAAATATTTCCTCCAATACGCACTTTCTGTCCAGCTGACGTAAACTCAATATTACTTTGCACGGATCCACCAAAAATATTCGCATGTCCAAGATCAAAAATACCATGCCCATTTCTTATTTGTATTGCAGCAGCTAAATTTGTGAGTGAAATATTTCTTATTTTGGCTTGTGGCGCAGAAAGTCGTATATCCACGCCAATACGATCAAAAATTGTCATATCAAAGAAGGCATTTTTCTTTTTATCTGAAAAAAACATCGAACCCAAGAGGTTAAAGTCTAGGTTATCAAAGGCTAAAGAGCCCATGACATTTGGTACATAATCTTGAAAATCGAGTTTTAAAGCTCCTCGCGCGTTGGCTTTCCCCATCGTAAATGTAACATTGTTCATTTGGATATGCATTGGCTGCGCTAAAAAATGAGATTCCCATACAATGGGTATTTTTAATTTATGTCCCCAAAACTGATTTCCACCAACCCAAGACAATGTCTGATTCCATCCAGGAGAACGCATCGATACTTTTCCGTCAAAAATATAATATTCAGATAACCGAGCCTTCCCTGTAAAAGTTATTCCCCCACGTACAGAATTGAGACTTGCCCTAATATGACTTTTGCCTCCTGCAAGAAGCAACAATGCTTGAGAAGCATCAATTGATAACTTTGTAAATTCTCCGCGCCAACGCGCATCTGCACGTAACCGTACTTCCTCAGTCGATACCGGCCAATCTAAAGTCGCATTTAATCCAGTTATTTTTTCTGCCACTCCTGAAAAACTATCGTGATACACAAGAACACCATTTTTAATGACAATCCGCCCAAAAGGTTGTTTGAAAAGATGCTCTATCTCTGGGTGTTCAGGATTATGTTTTAATATTTCACGCGTATTGCGTATTGCCAACCCTAATGCACCTTGTGAGCGAGAAAACCGATCAAAAAAATCTGCTATTGTTTTAACAGGCTTTTCCATAACAAATTGAGGACGCATAATCCGCGTCTCTGAAAAAGAAATATGTCCCCAAAGAAGATCGACGACAGAAAGATCAACTTCTATTGATTCAGCTTCCATTAATGGCGCAACATCATCCATTTTTGATGTTAAAGTAACGCCAGAAAGAAATGCTTTAGGATAAGGAAAAAGATGTAACCGCGGTGGATCACGCAATTGCACATTGTAACCCGTCCATGCACTTAAATCCTGCGCTAAACGAATACGAATCGCATCTGTAGAAATAAGATAAGGTAAAACGAGAATCCCCACTCCAAATAAAAAGATAATTGTAATAAAAACTCCGCTCAAAAATTTTATTATTCTGATGCGCACAATATCCCTCTATACTTATCCCCATATAACAGATTAAAAATAAACTTAAATGATCATAAAAAGTTTTTATAACCCTATAATTCACTATATCCACTTTGTATCTTCATTATTTTTGTTCTTTATCCAAAATTTATTCAAACAGCAATGTTGCTGCTTCTTTATAAAGCAATTATTTAAAAGTCTTCAAAACTATAAATCCACAACATTATCAAACCATTCTTACTGTTCTCATATGAATATTGTTATAAAACTCTATCGTATTATTAGAAAATGCTTTACAAAAAAAACAAACAGCCTTACCGAAAGGATCTCTGAATGAATAATATTATCGACGGAAAAAAACTTGCTGAAGAGATTATTGTGAAAGTTAAGGCCGAAACAGCAAAGCTCCGCCATCACTATAATATACAACCTAGTATCGCTGTTATTATCGTTGGAGATGATCCAGCAAGTCAAGTATATGTCGCCTCAAAAAATAAAAAAGCCGAAGAATGTGGGTTTCTTTCAATCAAACATGTTGTTTCCAAAGAAACGCAAGAAAAAGAACTCCTTCAACTTATTGCAACATTAAATTCTGATCCCAAAATTCATGGTATTTTGGTACAGCTGCCTCTCCCTGCTCATATGAATACAAATCGCATAACACAAGCCGTTGCTTTCCAAAAAGATGTTGATGGTTTTCATTATATTAATGTAGGAAAACTCGCGGCAAATGCACTTGAAGATGCGATTATTCCCTGCACACCAGCTGGTGCCATGATGATGATTGAACAACACTGTGGGCAAGATTTATCTGGACTTGATGCTGTCGTTGTTGGACGCTCTAATATTGTTGGAAAACCTATGGCTTCCCTTTTAACAGCAGCCAATGCCACTGTGACCGTTGCCCATAGTCGTACCCGTGATCTTGATGATGTGTGTCGAAGCGCTGATATTCTAGTAGCAGCTGTAGGCCGCCCACAAATGATTAAAAAAGACTGGATAAAAAATGGTGCAATTGTTATTGATGTCGGTATTAACCGCGTTGCTGCACCAGAAAAAGGTATAGGAAAAACACGTCTTGTTGGTGATGTCGATTTTGAAAATGTAAAAGAAAAAGCTGCTGCGATCACCCCTGTTCCAGGAGGCGTTGGACCAATGACAATTGCCATGCTTATGGTTAATACACTCAAAGCCGCCGCGCGATCACACAATCTGCCTATACCAAAATTCTAAGAATTGTAACAATTCCTTGTATATAGTTTTATTGTACATGATTCAGCTTGTTTATTTTTGCATTTTTCATGCTATAAAAACAGATGCCCCTTGGTCTGCACGATTAACGGATTGACGAAAAACATGAAAAAGTTCGCGTCCAACACCATGTTCGTTTTTTGAAAGATCAGGAGGTATGATTTTTCGCGCGTTAAATTTTGCTAAATCCTCCAAAAGAGTTAATTTACCCTCAAGAGCATCAAGAAAAACAATATCACCATCCTGTAAACGTGCAATGGGACCATTATCCACTGCTTCTGGTGTCACATGGATGGCAGCAGGAATTTTTCCTGACGCCCCAGACATACGCCCATCGGTTATCAATGCTACCTTTTGACCGCGATCTTGTAAAACGCCTAAAATGGTCGTTAATTTATGAAGCTCTGGCATACCATTGGCTTTTGGTCCTTGATAGCGAATGACAGCGATAAAGTCTTTATCATGCAATACTCCAGATTTAAAAGATTTTTGTAGTTCCTCTTGATCATTAAAAACAAAGACTGGTGCTTTAATCTGCCAATACTCTGGTTTAACAGAGGAAACTTTTATAATAGCTGTTCCCAAATCTCCCGATAAAACACGAAGACCACCCTCAGGCTGAAATGGCTTTCTCCACCCTGCTAATACCTTATGATCACCACTTTCCTTGAGAGCCACTTCACGCACCACATGACCATCAGCAGAAAGCTTTGCTTCAATTGCATAAGCATTGAGATCTTTACCAAAAACCGTAGAAACATCTTCATGTACTAAACCTGCCTCGATAAGCTCGCGAATAATAAATCCCATCCCTCCAGCAGCATAAAAATGATTGATATCCGCTAAACCGTTAGGATAAATGCGTGCTAAAAGAGGCACATGGCATGAAATTTCTGCAATATCATGCCATGTCAATTTAATACCGCAAACAGCAGCCATAGCAATCAAATGAATCGTATGATTAGTAGAACCTCCTGTTGCATTTAATCCTACAATGGCATTTACAAAAGAACGCTCATCAATGATCAGACCAAGTGGACTATAATGATCACCAAGATCTGTCATTTCAAGTACACGTTTCGTGGCTTCTTTTGTTAAAGCATCACGCAACGGTGTATTCGCATTAACAAAAGAAGCTCCCGGCATATGAAGCCCCATCATCTCCAGTATCACCTGATTAGAGTTAGCGGTTCCATAAAATGTACATGTTCCTGGTCCATGATAAGAACGTGCTTCTGATGCTAGAAGTGTTTGACGGTCTATTTTATTTTCCGCGTAAAGTTGACGTATCTTCGCTTTTTCATCATTACCTTGTCCACTTGTCATGGGACCAGCTGCTATAAAAATTCCTGGTAAATGACCAAATGTTAGCGCACCAATCAATAAACCTGGTACAATTTTATCACACACCCCAAGATACAATGCTGCATCAAAGACATCGTGTGATAAGCTTATAGCTGTCGCCATTGCAATTACTTCACGCGAAAAAAGGGAAAGCTCCATCCCCGCATTTCCCTGCGTAACACCATCGCACATCGCGGGAACACCACCTGCAACCTGTGCAACACCACCAACCATACGGGCCGACTCTTTAATTAAGTGAGGAAATTTTTCAAAAGGTTGATGCGCTGAAAGTATATCGTTATATGCCGTGATAATGCCAATATTCCCAACGATATTTCCCTTCAAACGCTCTTTATCTATTGCACCACAAGCAGCAAAGCCATGAGCTTGATTGGCACATCCTAAAAAACTCCTTTTGGGGCGATGAACTTGTGCTTTCGCAATACGATCTAAGTAAATTTCCCGTGTTGATCGAGAACGTTCATAAATCCTTCGTGTAACTGCGGCAATTGTCTTGGAAAGTGCCATATTTCTCTCCCCCTTTCATTGTTTCTTCCCCTCATTCATTGAGAGAGATTACGTTTTTATTCAGTGTCGCATATTCTGATTCACCTATTTCATTTTCTGCAGGCGACCAATAAACTTGCACAAGATGAGGGGAATTACGCAAAATTGCCCGAATAGGCATTTCTATTTCAGATCCATCTTGACAAGCTTCTTCAAAACAGTCGCGTTTCTGAAAACCTTCAAAATGGAGGATAATACAACGAGATTGCATAATAACTGGCAAAGTTAGTGAGAGTCTTGGCTCAACAGCACTCTTAGCATGAAGGGGTAAAACAAGTGCTTGTGTTCGCAGATCAAGCGCTTGCTTTAAACGATCAGCATCAGGAAAAAAAGAAGCCGTATGTCCATCAACCCCCATTCCTAAAACAACAACATCAAAGGGTTTAGGCAAAGTATTAACACGACTCGCCGCTGAAAAAGCAGCAAGTTCAGCAGTAATTGCTTTATGATAAAGTCCTACAAAACGCGCTTTTTCGGCAAAATTTTGTAACAAGTGACACCGTACCATATGTTCATTTGAACGTTCATCGTGTGTAGGGACAAAACGTTCATCAACCAAAGTGATAATAATATTTTGCCAATCAATATCCGCTTTTGACAAATAATGAAAAAACAATTCTGGTGTTTTACCACCAGACACCGCTAAAACTGCTCTCTTGCGCTCAAGAACAGATACACTAAGCTCTGCGGCTACTCGATCTGCTAGTGCCAAGGCTAAAGTCTGAGGGGTTTCAAAATCTAAACGGTCAATATTCATTCTATACATACTTATTGCTCTAAACTAAATTGTTCCATATACGCCCATCACGTTCCATGAGAATCGTCGAAGCAGATGGCCCCCATGAACCAGCGTTATAACTGTGAACAGGCTGTTTTATTGCTTCCCATCCCTCAATGATTGGATCAATCCAACGCCAAGCAGCCTCAACTTCATCACGACGCATAAACAGTGTTTGATCTCCACGAATAACATCCATTAATAAACGTTCATAAGCATCAGGATTACGTTCAGAAAATGCGGAAGCAAAACTCATGTCTAATGGAATGTGACGAAACCGCATACCGCCATAACTTGGATCCTTAATCATCAACCATTGTTTTACACCTTCATCAGGTTGGAGACGAATCACAAGCCGATTAGAAACAATTTCATCTAAATCCACATTAAAAATATTATGAGGGATAGGTTTAAAAACCACAACAATTTCAGACATTCGCGTAAACATGCGCTTACCTGTTCGTAAATAAAAAGGCGTATTAGCCCAACGCCAGTTATCAATTTTAACCTTAAGCGCTACAAATGTTTCACTCTTACTCACTCTTCCCAGATCATCGAAATAAGACTCTACAGATATACCATTTGATAGACCAGAAAGATACTGCCCACGTACAGTATGCTGCCCTACATTATGGACATCAAGCGGTGTTAAAGAATGTAAAATTTTAAGTTTTTCATCGCGCACAGCATTAGCACTGTTGGTAAATGGTATTTCCATCGCAACCAAACAAAGTAATTGTAGCATATGGTTTTGAACCATATCGCGTAGAGCACCAGTGCTTTCATAATATTCTGTACGTCCCTCTAATCCTAAAGATTCAGCAACGGTTATTTGAACATGATCAATATAATTGGAGTTCCATAGCGGTTCATAAAGTGTATTAACAAACCGCAATGCCATTAAATTTTGAACAGTTTCCTTCCCAAGATAATGATCAATACGAAAGATCTGCTCTTCATTAAAGGCGCTTGCAAATACATCATTGAGTGAAACAGCTGTTTTTACATCGCAACCAATTGGTTTTTCAATGATAATCCGTGTTTGTGGTGTCACCAAATCATTTTTTCCCAACTTCATCACAATGTCAGCAAAAAGTGACGAACCAACAGCCAAATAAAAAGCTCGAATATCTGCTGAATCTTGTAACAGAAGAAGGGCTAAATCCTCCCACCCTCGATTTGAGGAAACATCAACAGAAACGTAAGTTAAACGTGCAAGAAAATGATTGAGTTCTGTTGAATTCAGATCTTTTGGATGAATATGTTTTTCTAAAGAAATGCGAACAAAATTTTGATATTCTTCATGACTTAAGGAAGTGCGCGAAACCCCAATAATACGTGTTGGCTCACTGAATTGCCCAGCACACTGACAATGATACAAAGCCGGTAAAAGCTTGCGCAACGCCAGATCACCATTGCCACCAAAAACAATACAATCAAAGGAAGAAACTGGAATAATTTTACGCGCCATGAACTTGTTTATTTTTCCATCCGATTATGAAATCCCATATCACTTATAAAAGCTTTCATCATTAAAGCAAACAGAACCTAAATAAGCCATTAATTTTCTTCATTTCAAGTAATGTTTCTATTAAAAACGATCCATTAAAGAAAACCACCGCATTGCTAAAAATATAAGCGGATAACGCAAAACTCTTCCCCCCGGAAAAGATGAAATCTTTAAGTCCTGAAAATGGGCAAAACGTTCATATTTTCCAGTCAACCATTCTGCATATAATTTTCCCATGAAAGGAGCCAGCATAACGCCGTGCCCTGAGTAACCGCCACAATAAGTCATCCTTGAGAAAAGTTGGCGAACATAGGGCATGCGCTCAACTGTGATGGCAACCGTTGCTCCCCAACGATGGCTTAAATTGATAGAGTGTAATTGAGGATAAATTTCAACAATTTGCCGTTTTATACGTTCATCTAAATTTACAGGATGTTTATTATCATAACTTTCTACGCCACCAAATAAGAGACGATTATCAATGCTTTTTCGAAAATAGCGAACCATAAAACGGGAATCATCAACCGATTCACCGCCTGCGAGAATTGAACTATGCTTTGGTAATGGGTCCGTTGCTCCAATATAAGAGCGAATAGAAACAATATTCTTTTCAACAAAACGCTCCAGACCAAGTTTATACCCATTTGTTGCAAGTAAAACATGCTCTGCTGTTACACTGCCTTTTTCTGTTATCACTTTCCAATAGGCTCCCTTGCGCCTTACGGTCGTTACTTGTGACTTCTCATAAAGCTTAGCTCCAGCTTCTTTAGCTTTTTTTGCCAACCCAATAATCAATTTTAAGGGATTTATATGGCCGGTATCCGCATCATAAATACCACCACAATAAAAAGACGATCCAAGTCGTCTAGATGTTTCAGCCTTATTCATAAAAGTAAGCGCGTGATAGCCATAACGCTGCATCACCTCAATATGCCGTTGATAAGAGAGAAGCTCACGCCTTTTATGTGTCACAGAAAGCTGCCCTCTTATCAAATCACATTGACAATTAGGCATCGCGCTTAAAGATAAAATATCTCTTTTAGCTTCTTCTGCTAAATCAAACAGAACCTTACTTCGCTCAAAACCATACTTTTTTTCTAATATTTCTACCCATTGCCGTTGCCCTGTTCCCAGCTGTCCACCATTGCGCCCTGAAGCACCATCACCAAAACGTGATGCTTCAAATAAAACAACATCTACTCCAGATTTGACTAAATGATAAGCAGCCGAAAGCCCCGTAAATCCGCCTCCAATAATGACCACATCACACTGTCTGTTTTCACAAAAAGAAGGATAAGAGGGACGTTCTTTTAAAGTATCTTCATACCAAGAAATTCCTGGAGAAATTGAATGATAATCAATCATCTTCATGAAATTCAAACATTCAGCAGGAGATATTCACGCTCCCACGGACTAATTACTTCCATAAAAGTTTCAAACTCTTGTCGTTTGATTGCAGCATAAGTACTGACAAACACATCCCCTAAAATAGCCCGTATCGCTGTATCTTGTTCAAACAAATTGACTGCCTCAATGAGCCCACGCGGTAACTCAATATTATCAGCGTTTACATTATTTGTCGCTGGCTCATCCGGCTCAATTTTTTGTTGTAAACCAATAAGACCACACGCTAAAGACGCTGCAAGGGCTAAATAAGGATTCGAATCTGATGAAGGAAGTCTATTCTCAACACGCCGCGCTTGAGGAACAGAACGGGGAACACGAAAAGCTGTCGTACGATTATCATATCCCCATCGCAAATTAACAGGAGCCGAATTATCAGGGACAAGACGTCGATAAGAATTCACATAAGGTGCAAGCATCACAAGTACCCCTGGCATATGTTTTTGCAATCCACCAATAAAATGGCGAAAACAGATACTTTCTTCACCATTTTCCTGTGTAAAAATATTCATACCGGTTTTCTTATCGACAACTGATTGGTGAATATGCATAGCAGAACCTGGCTGCCCTTGAATGGGTTTTGCCATAAAAGTTGCATACATATTATGTTTTAGAGCTGCTTCACGAATTGTTCGTTTAAACATAAAAACTTGATCCGCTAACTCAATAGGATCACCATGACGTAAATTAATTTCAAACTGACCTGCTCCTTCTTCATGAATAAGGGTATCAATTTCCAATCCCTGTGCCTCTGAAAATTGATAAATATCATCAATCAAATCATCGAATTCATTAACACCAGCAATGGAATACCCCTGTCCACCACCAATTGAACGCCCAGAACGACCAACCGGTGGAACTAACGGATAATCAGGATCGGGATTTTTTTGTACCAAATAAAACTCAATTTCTGGTGAAACAACAGGGCTTAAACCCATTTTTGTATAAAAATGAACCACCGTTCGTAAAACATTGCGTGGTGTATAATCCACAACCTGACCATTTTGATACACAAGATCACAAATCACCTGTGCCGTAGGAGCATCTTCCCATGGAACAATGCTTAACGTAGAAAGATCAGGCTCAAGGCGTAAATCACCATCTGCTTTAGGATATTCAAAACCATGACCATCTTCCGGATAATCCCCTGAAATTGTTGCCATAAAAACTGCTGAAGGCAATGCCAATGATGTTTCCGATGTGAATTTTTTAGAAAGCATCATCTTGCCCCGTGGTACTCCTGCTTGATCAGGCGTAATACATTCAATATCCTCTACCTTACGGAAAGCAAGCCATTGTGAAACTTGTTCCCAATTGTGCACACCACGTAAACTTTTGAGAAAACGAGAGACAGGTTTAAAATTTTCACTTTTCGTTTGTTTACCATTTTTTACAGCCATAACATACCAACTTTACAAACAATCAAGCTCTATCCTTATTGTATCAGCCCATGCATAAACGACACGAAAAAAATTTATCAACTGATATTTTTAAAGAATACTACAAGATTCATCAAGGTAAAAGAACTTTACGCTCAACAAGCTATCTATCAAACATAGAGAAAAATTGATATTGCACACGATACATCGGTGCGAACCTTCTCCTTATATAAAACAGTGAAAAATACCCATAGTAGACGTAACTTAATCCTGACTCAAATAATCGCTACATAAGCAAACATTGGCAAGCATCATAAAGACGAGATATTTAATTTTCTTTTGGCCGTAGAAATGCTTAACTAAAGGAAAATGAACTTTTCTTTCAATATGAAGCAAGTTTTGTAACCTCTATTGTTATTCACATAGAAGAAAACAGCCTAGGATAGTGAATAGCTATGCCTTTACAACTAATGCTTACAAACACTCACCAAGCCGTAATATGCGTAAATGTATGTTCAGGATTAAGACATACGCTCAGCATTTCCGACATTAAACTTAACTATCCCCTGTATAATAGAGCTATCAACCTTTTTCTGAGCGGATATCTATAGACTCTGCACTTATATCAATTCCCACCACTTGACATTGCACTTCGCACACAATATTTAGAGCTGAAAATACAGTAGAGCATACTAAATCCAATAGATAGGATTTTTTGCTAATTGCGCCATGCGTGATCCAATATTTGATAGTCTCCAGCCCCCTAGGAGGTGTGTTATTTATATCTAAAAAGCCAAAAAATCAGGATATGAGAACACAATGATATCAATTTTCTTTGAACTAACGTCCTTCATCGTCGATCTTCTATCGTTGTAAAATCTTTTTTGTATCAGTGACTTTCACATACTTTGACTTATGATCTAGTGATACTGTGCAGATTGAGTACACATCCCCAGAGCCCAGATTGTAATTAAGTTCGTACCATTCTGCTTTTTTATAGAGCTAATATTTGAAAATAAATAACTATAATCTTCAGATATAATACGCCTAGGTTCAATAATTACCGTAAGCTTATGTAAATCACAACCCAATTGTGATAATGCCTCATAAATTTTACGAGGGTATTTGTCATTGACCGTCACGGCATCGCAGAACGCTGTGGAAGTCGGATATCCTCCGCCTAGACTGATAAAACTTTTTTGATCCTTCAATGCGTAAATATCCTTTCCAGCCTTAGTTAAGGTGGATACTATTAACTCAGTCGAATTCAAATTAGAGCCCACATGCAAAGGCACCCCATTAAGCCTAATCCTATTGGATTCTAGCAAAGATAATGCGGCACGTAACTCCGCAGCAGCCATACCAAAACGCGATCTATCCCCGTTTGCCAGTACATGGCACAATCTCAATGAGATTTTAGGCAATATATCAAAATGGCGGGCAAGAACGATGATGTCATGTAATTCGATAATATTATCACACTGGACATTTATATGTTTTCTAATAGATAATTCTATCTCTTCTCGAAGTTTTACAGAGATATTTAAAAATATATATCTACCTTTAAAATCATCTTTTTGCGCTAATGATATTTCATAACCAGACGCAAATTCCAAATCCCAGCAACATAACAATAATGCCCCGCACGTCCATTAAAATACCCTGCTTTTTCTCACCCTAGGCATTCATAGCCCGAACGTAAAACAGGATACCAATTACAATATTAGACCATAAGGCTGCAAGAGAAAGTTCTTTTATATTTTTATCTTTATATTGCCTCTTAAACAAGCTAGCCTGTTCATATAAGAAGTTATATGTATAATACATATAACTTCTACAAAAGGAGGATTCATTATGTTCCGTGAAAATCTTTGGTAATACACTCGGGTGATTGGGTCACCAGTCGCTCGTCAATAATATAGTGCAAGTTAAGAAATTGGGGGGTAAGCTATGCAACTCGTGGATCATCCTTTTGTAAAATTCGATCAACTCAAGCCGATTTACAACTTCACATATCCGTTATTTCGCACTATTTCAAATGAATTTTACGATTACCTAGACTTTAATAAACTAGCGCAAAGTAAGCAGATTCCACAAGCGCGTACCATTTCTCTTTATTTGCATATTCCCTTTTGCGAAACCATCTGTTCCTTCTGTCCCTTTCAGAAAGGAGCCTACAAGCACGTTAAGCAAATCGAATCTTATATGTCAGCGCTTACCACAGAGATCAGAACCAAAGGAAATTTCATTCGCTCGCTTAGAGGGCCCATCCGCAGCATCTATATAGGGGGCGGCACACCGTCGCTTTTGTCCGCAGATAATATCCGACACATCGGAAAAGTATTGCATGCCGAATTTGAGCTCTCTTCCTTAACCGAGTTTACACTGGAAAGCGAACCGAAGAGCGTCACACGTGATAAACTTTATGCTGCCCGTGAGATCGGCGTTAACCGGATCAGCTTCGGTATACAGAGTTTCATTGAGCGTTTCCGATCATTGTTTAACCTCACCTCAACACGTGAACAAATCAACAATACCGTGGCTTGGTCACAAAAGATCATTGGACATGTCGGTTTCGACCTACTATATGGCATGCACAGCCAGCAAGCTGAAGAACTATTATACGATTTGAAGCAAGCCAGCGAGCTTCATCCTGAAACCATCAACCTCTATGCAATCAACAATCTGGCTATCACGTCGCAACTGCATAAGTCTTACGCACAAAAAGGGCTAAAGCCATCCAACCTACAGCATCGACAGATGCTTCGCTTATTTAGCGACATCGTTATGCGCAGCTGCGGCTATGCGCCGTGTAATGGACATTCCTATATCAAAATTGCCAATAACACTCCTCTAACGCTCGCTAAAACGAGTTCAGCTAATTATTTCCGCTATCACAAATATTTGCATGGTTATCATGACGATTATGTGGTTGGCTTCGGGGCGTCAGCAATGTCGATTCTCGGCTCACTCGTCACACGAGCCAATCCTAGTCGAAGCGGATACATTACCGACATACAACTTAAAGGCAAATCCAAAGTATACTACAATTGGGTATCAGCGAAGCAACAAGCCTCCAAGGCTTTGTGTATGCGGCTACCTTATAACGGCTATGCCAAAAAAGAAAGAATTGACTGGACCGCACTTCCCTCTTTTGTATACAATAACCTACAACAACTCATAGGTGCAGGTCTCATCGCAGAAAGTGATAACGATCTCCAGCTAACTCAGCGTGGTTGGCAATGGTATTCCAACCTTATGTATTTTCTTCTATCTCAGGCAGATAGGAGTATCTTGGACGGCTATGTCGCAAACATGCTGAATACAACCGCCGTACTTGATGGACCAGCAGAAACCTGTGTGGCATCTTAAGGAGAAAAGAATGTTCACGCTTTTTGCCAATAAGAACATACGCTATTTTTGCCTAACTGTTAGTCTGCTCGCCTTACTCAGCGGTGCTTTGCGCACTGCCATCCCGCTATTAGCAAGACAATCTGGATATGGTGTAGTCGGAGTAAGTTGGGCGCAAGGTCTCTTCTCATTAGCGTGGCCAATTTTCGGCATCCTTGCAGGCGCTTTACTTGATCACTGCGACAAAATAAAACTTGCCACCTCGGCTCTCCTCATCTTCATGCTAGTGCATATTGTACTGTTCGTACTGCTCATGATACAGATTGCTCCAGCCGAACAAATTTTCTTCTATGCAACCATTGCTGGATTCATCGTCGTTTCTGCCGAAGCTTATATAATGACGATTCCACCACTTATCATGGAGGGAGAGCGATTGATGACCTTTTACTCAATTGTCTTGTTTTTAGATTTCGGGGTCTCCTATTTTCTTGCCCCTGTCATAACAAGCAGCATTTTAGCGCATAGCACACTGCTATTTCTTGGCCTGTTAATCGTGCTTTTTATCACATTGATTTTTACCGCTCGCCATGCTGTTCCGACATCGCCAACACATGATAAAGAAAACATCACTTTACGTTATATCATTGCCGGCTTTCGTTTCATTTTTTCAAATCGGCATCTTACCTCCCTTACATTACTCACATTCTTTCTATCGGTGGTATTTGGAGCATTCCTAACCTCGTTCATCTTCTTCGTTACCGACAGTCGGTATCTGGGCCTACATAGCAGCCAATATGGCGTGATGTTTGCAGCCTACGCGCTTGGTACAATGGCAGGTGCCCTATTTGCGCCGCGTATACGCTATGCACCGGTGCGCCTAGCTGTTCTCATTGACGGTTTAGGAACGGTTGTCTTGCTGCTAATTCCAGCCTTTTCAAAAAGTGCTGTCGTCGTATGGGGCATCACCTTTACTGCTGGTGTTGGAGCAAGCTTATGGTTTATTGGTGTTACTGCCTTCAGGCAGCGCCTCACACCAAAGCAACTTCTCGGGCGAGCTAATTCTGCTTTTCGGGTGATCGGCTATGCTGGAATACCGGTCGGAAGCTTTTTAGTCGGCGTCCTTGGTTCTTTTATATCATTGCAGTTTGCTGCCGCCTTTATCGCTGGACTACTATTGGTGGCTATCGCGATAACGCTTCCATTTCTTTGGCAAGCTGATCATATAGACACCCCCAACCCTGCCACAAGGTAACAGCTGCCTTTAAAAAAAGACACGGTCAAAAAAGGCACACATACCCTATTACGCAATCGATTGATCTGTTCTTTGGACAAGAAAATTATAACCGTAATGGCTGATAGAGCCAGCGGCACTAATGGAAGCAGCCGCGTTAAAGGCAAAATAGCCCCTTTACGTTGCATTGGGCGCTGATCTCAACGCCTATATGAAGGATGCAGAGAGCTTATAGCGTACGGAGCGCAATTCTTAACTAAAAACTCCGCCCTAGCAATGCCCACTTATACTCCAGTTAATCCGTCACCCGCTGGACATCTAAATGCCTCACCCCTTTACTGCTCCTCAAAATACATTTTGCTGCACTTACGCGCCGTATTCTTCCTTTGTAATTAAAAGAGAAGCCATCCTTTCCTAATTTAGGATCTCTGCCTACACAACGCAGCAACAGATGCGAACATATATGCAATCACGCCTTAGAACCTGCATAACAGAAAGCTGAGTTCGAGAGATTCATAAAGCCTATATCCCAATAAATGTGCCACCCAATCTACCTTTTAAAAGAGCGGCTTTATATAAACCGTTAGTGCAAACTATGAAATCCTTCGGTGTATTAGAAATAATTGGCGGTTTTTACCTCAGACCAATGTTGATTGACTTCTACTCGTGCATATACGCAAGCGGTGCTCCTCTTTTCTCAGATAAAAAGGACATAATCGTTACCATCTGACCTATTATTGTTTGAAAATAAAGAAAAATTATCAGTGTGACTGATGATATTGAAGAGCTATCTCATTATGTGACTGTACTTAATTACGGCATTGGGAAGCTAGACACGCAATCACCCATTTCTGCGCGCCTTCTGCATGATATTCATAAGATTTTATTACGCGGTAAACGTGGTACGTCCAAAAGCCTTGGCGAATTTCGCAAAGCACAAAATTAGCTTGGCGGTACGCAACTAAAGACAGCGTCATTCGAGCCACCCACTCCTACCACAGCCCTCCACTTTCTCTACCACCATCCTCGGCTTAGAATCGCGCCAACTCATCACCGGTGCCTCGTTAAACACCACACCAGTCTCAAGGGCGGTAAAATGCGCCTTGCCGCATTTAATCTTCAGCATTTCTTTAAGGCGCAAATCAAACTCGCTATTCGTTCCTTTTGTTTCCTGTACAAAATAAAGCTTTTGCGCGCCATCTCACTCTAAAACACCTCCAAATCCGGCGTGTAAGAGCCTATGAGCGTCACGATTTTAAAGCTCCTTGGCAATTTAAAAAATAATTTCACTTCGGAGGCATTATCATTAATTTTGCGCAAATTCTTTCTCAATATTACTCTTATAAACCACATGATCATATACACTCTTCTCACTCACCAGAGCTGTACGCTCTAAATTAGCCAAAATTTAGCTAATAGTCTTGGTCAGCTAAGTTTGAATATTTAATACCAGCAATAGTAAGGTTGACATACGCTTTATCGAGGATTTCCTCCGCGCACTCTAAAAAAGCTTGCGTTTTTTTTTGCAAAATCTAATACGCGCCCACTATTTAGCAAAACATCAATATCATAAGCCCCTTGATATGCTCGTTCGCGATATTTCTGGCTAATAGCAGTACAATCATTTGGCGCATTCAAATCGATAAGCATCTCTACTAAAAACGATGGACAGCTATTAATTTCGACTAAATCCATATAAGATGACCCACACACTATTTTTTTCCTGTGTCTTTCATGTAAGTCATAGGCAAGGCCCTGTTCAACTGTATCTTCATTCTCAGACCTCTTCGTTTTTTATTAACTTTTTATCAGTATAAAGCCAAGCCAAATTAAGCGGGATCATTAAACATATACAAACCAAGGCGAAACAAAAAGCTGCTTCTATACAAACATTATTCGCCAACCAACCAATCAGCACAAGCGCTAAAATACCAAAAATACGCGCAAGAAAACTAACAATGGATAAAACCGTATTTGCATTCTTTTGTTGAATATGTTTAAAAAATTCTGCTTCAAACTGCGTCATAGGGACAGAAAAAAAACTGTGAAATACAGTGAATAAAATAATGGGGGCCCAACTATTTGCAACGAGAAGCAGAGCAAGCATAACAACAGCACTCAGGACGAGTGAGCACAAAGTTATCGCCATAGGAGCGTATTTTTGCATAAGATATTTAATTACAAAGCGATTAAATAAGTATTTTACGAGAGTATAAGACACAAAGCACAGGCCAAGAATAAGAATTTTAGTCTTTCCTGTTGCATTGTCTAATACTCCTGTTTGTCCCAAAATAAAAGGTTGCCAAAAATGAAATATTGGCTGCAATGCAGCAACAATAAAACCACATATCAATATATAATATAACCCGATTTTTGAGGTAACTAAATAAGCAAAAGCTTCTGTTGCATGCAACAAAGAACCCGATTTTATTGGCTGACTACCCGAAACGGATGCAATAGCTATCCCCGTCACCCGACTAAACAAGAATACAAGCACGAGAAACCCGAAAGAACAAAAATAATATGCCGACTGATAATTATCCATACACAAAACAATAAGAACACCTAGCGCACCAGCAACCGTATTCATGAATGCCGTTAGTTCCCGCTTATAGGCGTTTACTTGGTGGTAGATCAAACTACCCTTGTAACCACCGCCGTCGATTAAGCCTTTAATCCATGTGCTATCAGCGCCAGAACATAAAGCAAAGCCTAAAGCATAAATAATTTCTGCCGGAATTAAGACAAAAAGATTAGGCGCGTAGATACATAAAAAGAAAAAGAGCGAAAAAAAGAAACATGATAAGATAACATTTTGTTTAACGCCGATTTTATCTCCTAAAATCCCACAAGGTACTTCAAAAATACAAATAGCTACGCTAAACACAATTTGCAATAAAGCTAACTGTGTTATACTAACGCCCATAGACAAGAAAAAGAAAGCATGGAAAGAACCTGTAATCAGCCGAACCCCGCTCATTGCCGCACAGCCATAGAGCAATTTTTTAACTTCATAATCTATCGTCATTAATATATCCAAAAGCTATAAAGCTAGCAGCTTTTTTTGCTGCCAGCTTTATATATTTTAAACCTCAATTCAGAAGGGAGCGTCGAGCAGTCATTTTCTGCTCATTTGTTTGGGCTTTAAACGAAGTAACAACACCCCGCTTAATTTGTTTTTTTCAGTGGTTTATACATATTTTTAGTTTTCATAACTTTACCTCCTGTATTAAATGAAAATAATTAAATTTCACATGAAGTACACATTATAGCTACTTTTTAGCTAGCTTTTGTTGATTTATTATTTTGATATAAAAAGCTTTGCTCTCCTCCTAGCGCCTAGGTTTAAGTATTTCATGCACTAATCATTCTGCAACAACCACCGCAGCACTTGGAAACTCATGCGCCGCTTCAGACAAAGTACGCTTATATTCACGCCAATTTGTCACCGGCTATGCACCACACTTGAACCCCATCTCAAGCGCCGCAAAATGCGCAAAATAAATTTTGTTCGCTCTCACGCTCTAATACCGCCCAATCTGGTGTAAGAGCCAATTAGCGTTGCAATTTTAAAACTCCTTGGCAATTAAAAAATAATCTTATATCAGGATCATTATCGAGATTTTGCGCAAACTCTTTCTCAATACGGCTCTCACAAATCACATGATCATAAACATTTTTCTTGTTGACCACCGCCAGCCATTGGTTGCCTTTTACGACCTAATTTTACAGATGCGGAATCAATCTTATTACGATGCGCACATCCAGAGATTATTTTATCCTCTGCATTAGAGCCAACAACACAAACACCCCACGGTAGTTTCGGTAATAAATCCAACCGCTCACTCAACCTACACGAAAATGCATGTGCAGGCGAATGCCCCCATAATATGCAATATTTCAAGCACGTCCATAGTGGTACCCATTTTAAAAATTGTGCCTATGGCTTATAATAATCTCCAAAATACACATTTAGCTCTCGTCTGAAATAACTCAATTTTGGATTGATGAGAACGAAAGCGCGCTGCGATAATCACATCGTCCAGCCCTAATGACCAACACATTTCATCAGCAAGATATGTGCAGCGAGCTTATGCATCTTCGCTGCTAAGTCTCCATGTATGGACTTCATCCTCAAAATCATCTTTAGCCGAAGCAACTTGACATTGCTGTGCTTTTATAACACTCACTCCGCCCCAAACATAGGGTTGCGTTTTATTAAATAACCGACACGCATATAATTAAAGATAGAAACGATTAAACTTGCAGCAATCATGCCAAGCCAATAACCCATAAAACCATATTCAAAAAAATGTGCCATGAACGCGCCCCCAAATAAGCCTACCCCCCAATAGCTTATTATTACAACAATAGTTGGCCAAAATGTATCAAGCAAGCCAACAAGTATGCCATTGAGCATAGCTCCTAACGTGCCAAAAGTAAAAGACAATAAGACGAATGGTAGCAACTCCCAAGAAAAAACAACAACGCGGTCTGAAGAAATATCAAAGATGGTCGTAAGAATGAATTCATAAGAAAAATAAACAACCCCTGATAAAAACAAAACATAAGCGACAGCAAAAACTGTGACACTCATACGCAGCTGTTTTAGAGCCATATGATTCCCATCTGCTCTATACCACGCTGCTATTGTTGCGGCTGCGCTGGAAATCCCTAACGCCACCACAGAAATAAGCATATCGAGACGCATACCTATCGTATGAGCAGCCAAAGCTTGGACCCCATAAGCCGTAATTATGAAGGCAATGACAAAAGGAAAGCCCTCCGCAATAAGAATACGTATACCAATGGGGAACCCTACGCGCAGCAATTTTATTATTCGTGAAATCTCTAACTTTGGTCTCAAATAATTCAAGTGAAAGGAATGAAAAGCAGAATTGCGAGATAGAATTATTGCTACTGCCATAACAATCAAAATACGGATCAAACTGCTCGCAATTCCAGCACCAAAGACACCGAAGCCGCTTGCAGGACCTATACCAAAAATAAGCAGCCAAGAGATGAGAAAATTTACAGGAATAGCGGCAAGCATAATCCAAGTTAAGGGCTTTGGATGACCAATTGCTGACAGTAATCCACGGCTATTCACATAAAGATAAAAAAACACCACTCCTATCGCAGCGCCCCTGTTATATTCCTGCGCTATATGAGCAATTGCCTCATTTTGGCCGAGAAGACATAAAATATTCCTCGTATTGAGTAAAATGATTGCACTTATTATTCCAATCAAAAGGGAAAGCCATATTCCTTGATCAAACCATGCCTTCAATGCATCTCTATCTTGTTTGCGAAAACTTTCCGCAAGTTTTGGTGCAACTGCGGTAATAATCCCTAGTCCCAACAACATAACAAAACTAAATATACTCAGAGCTAACATTGTACCACTCAAGGCTTGGATGCCTAAATGCGCTACAAGCGCTGCATCTATAAAGGAAATCATCATCTGAGAGATAAACCCAACAGCCAGTGGCATGCCAAGAAGGAGTAATTGCTTCATCACAACAAACATTGAGAAATCCCCTTCCCTATTGAAGGGCGTATTAAGCTCGGATCTTTTAAACAAAACACATTGATTTTTTCCGTAAAGTTTTTCCATCGCAAGTCTTGCGTAAAGGATGCATAATGAAAACTCATTAAGCTAAGAGGAGATGCCCAGTTCTTAAAGGAGAAGCGCAATGCGCCTTTATTGGTTTTTTGGACTTCATGCCATGCATTTTTGTACAACATTATGCTCCCAAGCACCGCATCATAAATATCATGCCAAGTCTCAACCAGAAGGGGGCTGATTTCTGACGCGTCAGACAACAAAGCTTAGGTAATTGCAACTTCCATAAACACTCTCCACGAATATTAATCTATCTTATTGTTGCTTTAAAAATAGATCCTATTAAGTCCTTCACACTTTTAAATTCGTAAAATTTATTTCAAAAAAATATAACGCATTAGCCACAGACCACTTATTCTCCCCACTTCATTCCGCGGCAACGAGTTCAGTACTTTTGGCGCCCCTGCCACCCCCGTCCGTCGCCGACACCCCACGCTTATATTCACGCCAACTTGTCACCGGCTGGTCATTAAACTCAACGCCGGTTTGTAGCGCATCAAAATGCGCTTTTCCGCATTTAATCTTCATCATTTCTTTAAGACGTAGATTAAACTCACTATTTGATCCTTTTGTTTCCAGCACGAAGTAAAGCTTTTGTTCGCCCTCACGCTCTAAAAAGACCGCCCAATCAGGTGTATAAGAACCAATGGGAGTAGCTATTTTAAAACTTCTTGGCAATTTAAAAAACAACCTGACTTCAGGATCATTGTCGAGACTTTGCGCAAACTCTTTCTCCACACTACTTTCATAAACCACATGGTCATACACACTCTTCTCACTCACCACAGCTGTGCGCTCTAAATTCGCCACAAGTTCTTCGCTGGTAAAAAACTCTTGTACACTATATTCTCGCCCTACCAACTTTAAATATTTAATGCCATCAACTATAAGATTAACGTGGGTTTTATTGAGTATTTCTTCTATGCGCTCTAAAAAAGCTTGTGGATTTTTCACAAACTCATGCTCACGACCACTCTTTGTCAAAATACCAATAATTGTCTTTGCGGTTAATTTCAGCTTTAAGGTCAAATAATGTACAATGTTCGGCAGTGTACACGAGATATAATTAAGTGCACTCTGCTTTAATAACTGCTCTTCATAGGCCACACCGGTGCTATCCAGTTCTATTTCTGCTGTCTGATAAACCAAATGCGCAGGTGCAACTGGCGCCATTTTTTTTACTGCATCCACTGCTTTGGCGACAAACTCTGTGCGATCAAGCTTTGCACGATAAGTGGTCTTTTTATTGATCTTCTCCCATAAGGACAAAAACTCGGGCGAAGCCACTGTTTGCTTTTTAAGCTTAACCCGCACCTCGCGCGCAGCATTACGAATAATCGGCATGGCTTGGATCGCCTCTAGCGCCTGCATCACAGCCCGCTTTTGCCCTTTACTAAAACGTTCACTTAAATCCAATGTCCCCGCTGCCCATTGCGCTTTTAATGTATCTGTAATTTTTCCTTCTGATGTAAGCAAGGCTTTTTCACGCAACTCAGCCAATACATCAGCAGCCTCTTGCGAAGACATAAACTTTCTTTCCGTCACAGCTGTCACATACGTCAGATCTTGCAGCGTCTCAACATTAATAAGTACGCCCGCATCAATTTTTTTCACAATTTCTTGACGCAATTCGTGTGGCATTTCCTCCGCCCCGATAACTTCAAATTCATTCGCTACCAAATCTTGATTTGCTTTAACCATACCCGCCTCGTCAATCAAATCTTTTGCAACAAGCGTTTTAATAATTTTTTGTGCTTGTGACACTTCCACTTTAGCGGCTACATATTTTACATCTTCATAAACACAGCCAACCAACTTCTCCATCTGCAATGTACCAAATTTATAACCAATATCCGCCTCTAATTCTTTTTGCAATGTACTCACAAACTCAGCAAAGCTTTCATTCACCATAACATGCAGCACATTTATATCTTTATCTTCTACGCGCGCTCCTTGTTGATTGACGCAAAGGCGCAAACCGCGACCAATCTTTTGCCGTGCAGTAAAATTCGATTTTTGCTCGATCAACATACACACTTGAAACACATTCGGATTATCCCAGCCTTCTCTTAATGCCGAATGCGAAAAGATAAAACGCAAGGGGCATGCAAAAGATAATAACCACTCCTTATCACGCATAATCGTGTTATAAGTGTCATCATCGGCTTGACTGTCACCCTTTGTATTCTTATAGACACCCTTCTTGTCTTGCGAGAAATAACCGCCATGCACGTTTCGAACATTTTGCGCAAACTTAGTCCGCAAGGGTGCATATTTCTCTTTCGCCCACAACTCTTCATAACATTCTTCAAACATACGCTCATAAAGCGCTAGCTCTTCATCATTGCTACGATATTTAGCCACTTCATCAATAAAAAACAGTGACAAAACTTTGATCCCTAAAGGTACAAGCCGCAATTCCTTATCTAAATGTGTTTCTATAGTGCGATAAATTTGCGCGCGTTTAAGCTCTATTGTATTCACATCACCAAGCGCGTGACCAAATTTGACGACTTTGGTATCAGAAAACTCAACTGCTTCATCCCCCGCCATGCAATTGATACCCGAAACAATATAGCCCTTATAAAGCTCACGCCCACCTGTAACGCGATACAGATCATCGCCTTGCCTCACTGTAACCGTTTTACGGCTAACAGTGCCATTCTTTCCCGCAATATCCAACTCTAAGCGCGCCTTAAAGCCATGTTCGCGTGATACGGCTTTCAAAGCAATATAGGGACGATTAAAATCTTTCTCTATCTGATTAGAAGAGACACAAATTTGCTTTACCAGTCCTTTTTGATAAGCATCAACAGGTGTTAAACGATATAAAAGATTAATCTCATTTTTATGCGTGGCACTATAGCGGAAAACACAAAGCGGATTAAGGCTCGCAATAGCCTCCTTTGCTTTTGCTGTATTATCCACCGATTGCGGTTCATCTATGATCACAATCGGATTTGTGTCTTGGATATAGCGCATAGCACTTTCGCCATTCAGTCTATCTTGCGGAAGGTTGATAATATTTTCTGCTTTTTTAAATGCATCAATATTGATAATCATAATTTCAATATTGGTAGAGCTTGCAAATTGGCGAATTTGCGAAAGATCTTTTGAATTATAAATAAAATAACGATAGGGCAGATTATCAAACTCTGCTTGAAAATGTTCCCTCGTTACCTGAAGTGATTTATATACCCCTTCGCGAATAGCAACACTTGGTACGACAATAATAAATTTGGTAAAGCCATAGCGTTGATTTAACTCAAAAATCGTCTTGCTATAGACATAAGTTTTGCCTGTTCCCGTTTCCATCTCAATAGAAAACTGCTTTTGCTCTAGCGTCTCACTTACCAAGAGTTTATTGTTCTGTTGCACCTCTCGTAAATTTGCTAATATGCTTTCATCACTGATCAATAATTGATTACCATAACCAAATTCATTTAACGCTAATTGTCCTTGTTCTGAATGCAAAGAAAAAGAAGAATCCCGTCGTGGTTGGCCTTTAAACAAATCAATGACGCTTTTAACCGCATCATTTTGAAATTCTTGTTGTTTAAATTTAAGTTTCATATTGCCGCCACAATCGTCTCTCTATAGTTTAAATTTTATCAAAACTTACTTCATTGTCTTTAAAGATAAAGTTGCAATTAATAAGCGCCTCGTCACTTTTAAAGGCCGCATCAAGCGCTACGATTTTTACGGGCAAATACTTTATCATCTCTTCCGCATCTTCGGGTTCAAAGGGTGGGTCTATGGCTATAATCACCAAGACATTGCCTTCGCTCTCGCCTATATAATAAAAATTTTTGCCATTGATTGATAAAGGATAAATTTTTAAATCCAGTGGCCAACCATATTTAAGTATGATCTCGAAGATAATATCTTGATGAGAGCGCTCGGGATTCACCCCCTGCAAAATATGACCCAAACGCATTTGCAATTGTTCTTTAACATCAAGTGCATTCGAATCAATCGGGCTATCGTCCCATATGGAAAAGTTGGAACTATCGAGCTCTAGCACGCGAAATCCGGTGTCTAGAGGCTGCTCGCGTGTGAGTTCTGCTTCATGCTTTTGCTTGATTTGTGCACCAGCGCGACGAATACGTTCGCTACCTATATCGCAGATAGTTTTATAACCAGCCTTATAGGCTTCGCTCTTTTCATCACATAATTCAGGCAATTGCACCATGATGAATTTGCGATTACCACCATCTTCGGCATTCAAAGCCATCACTGCATGCGCTGTTGTACTAGAGCCCGCGAAAAAATCGAGAATGATGTCGTTGTCACTGGTGCAAATGTGCTTTATTAAATACTCAAGCAGCGCAGTAGGCTTTGGATACTCCAACAATTTCGCACCCAACAACTGAATCAATTCCGAAGAGCCTTTTTTGGTACTCCCAATCTCCAGAGGCAGCACTGTTTTCGGATGAACCGTACCTCTTTCTTTTTCATAGCAAACACGACCTTGCGCATTAAAATAAAATCGAGTGACTCTTTGTCCCTTACTATCAAAAGTTTCTTTTCCGCCCAGCCATGACATAAGCTGGTTCTTCATAGCCCACCCTGCTTTAATCGTTACATCTTCCGCTAATAAGCCATTCTCAAAGCGCAATTTACCTGCAACAACATATTGCTTCTCTAAGCCCCCCAACTCATCAGGAAACTCTGCATCTGTTCCTTCAAATTGAATGCTTCCTTTAGGAAACAATACTTCACTCGCTGGATTTGCAGCTGAGATTTTTTTTACTGCCCTATCACTGATAACTCCACCGTCTAAATCTTTAAAATAATTTAAGGCTGTCTTATATTTTGCGTAAACAAGAATATATTCATGCGACCGCGTGAAATGCCCTGCTTGCGTTCCGCTAGACAAACTCCACACCAATTGCGCGACAAAATTCTCCTCGCCAAACACTTCATCACAGAGCTTACGCAAATTATGCACTTCATGATCATCAATCGAGATAAAAATCACCCCATCGTCACGCAATAAAGTCTGTGCCAAACGCAAGCGCGGATAGATCATATTGAGCCACGCCGTGTGAAACCGCCCCATTGTCTCAGGGTTCGATTTTGTCGTTTGGCTCGTCACTTCCTTATAGCGTGCTAACGGGTCTTTAAAATCATCACAATAGATAAAATCATTCCCCGTATTATAGGGCGGATCTATATAGATCATCTTCACTTGACCAAAATAAGACCGCTGGATAAGCTTTAAAACTTCAAGATTATCGCCCTTAATATAAAGATTATGTGTATTATCGAAGTTTACGCTCTCCTCGCGCTTCGGGCGCAAAGTCGCAAGTGAAGGCTTTTGCGCAAGCTTTAAACTTGCCCCCTTGCCCTTCCATTCAAATTTGAACTTCTCAAAATCATTATCGATATATTCGCCGCATAGATTCAATAACTGATCTATGTCCAACTTTCCCTCAGTAAAACATTGTGGAAAGACTGCTTTTAACTTTTCTATGTCTGGATTAACAGGGCTTTGACTCATGCCCTCTATTTTATCTTCACCCGCTATTATACTCATCTTTGCGCTTCTCTGTTACACTTAGTATAAAATGTCTATGAATATTTCTTTTCTACGTCGCGATTCCTTTTATCCTATTTATTTCTGTATCCTCTGCAAATTTACTTGCACGAAAAGTTCGTATAAGCTGTTCTCTTTATTTTTTAAAGTTTCTTGTGCTTGTTTTATTTCTTTTTGCTTACGCAAGTCAGCTAAATCAATTCGCATTACCACATTTTGATCATTTTGCTTTTCTTTGATTTGCTTTGCAAGAGCAATGATTTCGCAACTCTAAGTTGGGTACACTGTTTTGCATAATAACGACAGTGATTTTCTATTTCTTCTTGTGCACTAATTAGGCACTTACAAATATTATCAGCAAGCTTATCAATTGGTACAAGTCCATCCAAAAACGTCTATCTTTTGGCATTGACATATTTCTAACAAATAGAAGACCTGTATCTCCAATTTGACGACATATCACCACGGGTAAATTTAAAATTGCTTCACATGTGGCATAACCAAACACAATCTAGAAAAAAACTCAATAATAACGGTGTCTGCCAACTATATGCCCAAGCTTGTTGCCGCTATCAGCCTACCGCGCGTCCAAGCTTGCGGATTTGCATCTTATCTCCCACTATAAGGTGCGCTTGCACACCCAAAACGAGTAATTTTATCCTATTGAAAATAAATCATAAATTTAGCAGAAACCTTCTTAGACGAAATCTCAGCTAAAATGAAACGGTTTGGATATTTTTAATAAAAAGAGAAAAAATTCACCCTCTCAAGGTCACTACTACATTACCGCTCGTACGTAAAAAGACCGAAAAGCGCAGATTTCTTAAGGGCAAAAAATAAGAGAAATGAGAATAGTTGTATAAAGACAAATGGTACGGCACGCGATACATCAGTGCTAACGTTCTCTTAAAAAACACACAGATAATTAATCAGCTTCAAAAAACAACCTTACCAATGAAGTACTAGCTAGAGGGTTGCATGCACAACGCAATAATGGCACACTGATTCCCACAAGCGTGCTTCACATATTGCACGCATAGCCTGTACAGAGTCTACCGCTCCTAAATACTCAAACGTAAAAACGTAATGCTACTGGATCGTATAGTGACCGCAGTTGCACCCTTAAACACCGGTTCCTCCCCATATCATAATGCTTGACAAAAGCATCATGCCATCATAGCAACGGCTTTGCGTAGGGGTTCCACAACATAGTTCTACAAATTGTTGACGCATTGCCAAGCTAACAGTTTTCTTGCCCACCTACGCCAATGAGACCATCACTATCCTCTTTTTTGAATCGTAAAACAAAATGATTAGCATGAGCGATAAACCATCTGCTCAAAATCAAGCTAGCTTAAACTCATAGCATTCTAAACCTTTAGGCTCACTCTGCCCCCAAGGGGGGTATAGTCAGATATATCACTTCCGTCACGTATTCACGCGTTGGGATAAAAAATCTGAAACTATGAGGTAACGCTGCATTTGTATGCAGCGTTGTTGTTAGGTATAAGCTTCTATTGAGATAGTTCTAATGGGAAGCACCCACAGCTAATGGTATAAGGATTAATTTCGATTCTTTCGAAATGCTATATATAAATTTAATGTGCCGCCCCAAAACACACCATCAGTGAACCCACTTAAAAGACCAAAAAGAAGGTTAAAATCAAATACATATTTCAAATCAGGTTCAATATTGAGAAAAACAATCAATATGAATTTGATGACAAAAGCGATAAGAATAAATATCAGCGTCAACGGCGTACCATGCCGAATAATTAAATCCGTTCCCTCTTTGATTTTTAAACGCGGAGTGGCACGCCAGAGCAACCAGCCAACGCCAAAGCCGATCATCAGCCCTGCCAACATTGCGATTGCTCCCCAGCGTGGGAAAGCCAGCTGGTTAATCACATCGCTTGCGCCCAAAAAAAAGAAAGATTAACGGCAAGAGAAAAAGGCGGTAAACCTTCGTTTCCCTATCTTTCAATGCGATTATTCCCCTCGCGATGAGAAAAATAAGCAAAATCCAGGCCCATAAAGGGGTTCCAGTCAGAATGTTAAACAATGACATATTATGCTCCATGATGTTTGATGCGATAAAAATATTGCATGATGTTAGGAAGATATTTAGAAAAAAGAATACCAGCACAAATTAAACCCATAGTGACCAACCAAAGCTGGGGGAGCCATGCAAAAAAAGCCACTAGAAGACCATTGGCAAAAAAAATGATTACCCAAATCCATGTAATATATTTATTGATGAGATAAAATAGGATATGTTTGCGTTTTTCTTCAGAAACACCAGCAGGAGCATAAAAAATGGTAAAGGGTTTCTTTACCAGCAAGCTCATCAATGAAACCAGAGCAAGTGACAGATAGCAAAAAACTGTGGGGTAGTTCAGCAAAAGTGTAGACCATCCAGCGAAATAATTAACAAACAGGACAACAACTGTCAGAATGTTCGTAATCATCACGGGTTCTCCCTGTCGGATAATTTTAATATTCAGAGCAATAATGAACAATAAAAGCACAGTTAAGATGAGAGAGCGTTCGACCAGAGTTAAAACGTTTCCATTGATAACCCAGGAGTAAATACTCCACGGAATAAAAGAGATTATTATGTTAAACATGGCGCATCCTCCTTTTTATATTTGATAGAAAACTTACCGCAAGTGCTTCGTTTTTTAGTTTCCGTATGAATATAAAAAACGCCACCCGGTTCATACTCTGTATCCTGTTTAATGGTCAACTGATAGGTATCTCCCGGATAAACTGCTTCAATGAACTTTACTTTTTTCAGCGCAACAGATGCGATATTTTTCGCCCTACCCTGCATGGACAAAGCCAGAACCATCTCAATCAATAGTGAACCAGGGCATACGGCGCGGGAGGGGAAATGTTCCTCAAAAAGCGGGTGATGAGCATTAAAGGAAAAAGTACAAGAATCTCCGGTTACGGAGGAAATCTTACATAAATCGCCTAGTAATGGAAGAGCGACTTTCTCAGAACACGAGCTAAGGAAGCAGACCTTACTGACCATGATGATTGCCTGCGCAATAACGGCCCTGTCATTGCCGTATAGGCTGGCCTTACAGTGAATACGGTAGGCCTCATTAATGCGTTCAATATGTCCTTCAACGCATAACCGATCGCTATCAAAATGAGTGGTAGAGAAAAACTGTTCAACCATAACAGGGAGATAGCGATAAGTGAGATCCGAGTTTTTAGCCACCATGGTGGCGAATCGAACTGAAAACTGATGCAAGGCTTCGAGTAACAAGCCCTGTTTCAAATAGTTATGGGCTAAATTCCAGTGAGAAATATCGATTTGCCCGCAAGCACGCATCGGTGTGGTTAAGGTGATACTCTGACATATACCCAAGAAATTTGGCTCGGTGCGATGCTTTATAGCCATAATTGGGGGACCTTTTTATATTTTTTTCTTAAATCCTTTGATGATAAACCAAAGGAATGAGCACTAAACCGCGCTTGATAGTGCGCGAAAAGTATCGGCATACGACAAACGAAAAAGCCAACAATCCCAGCTCAGGAGAAGCCCAATGTTTGCTCATGATGCTTGCAATTAGAAAATCGACATTGGGTTGCAGTCCTGTATTGTCCGAAATAGATCGCGCAAGCGAACTGAAGGGGCGCATAGGCACCTGAAAGCGTGAAAAAAAGAAATAAACCCTGACATCCCGTTGCATAATCGGGTGACCAAACCCTAGCCAAGGTTTGTCTTTGCAATAATGCGTTACCGCCGCCTCAAGATGCCCGACTTCAACCTCATGGAGGACACTAGAAAGTCGCATGATAGCATATTTGTAGGCTCCTATATGCGCGGGACCAGTAGCACAAAACCCACCGATTAGTGCAAGAAATAACGTCGCTCTTGGTACGGTTGGTGGGATTTGAACCTACGACCTCTGGTGCCACAAACCAGCGCTCTAACCAACTGAGCTACAACCGCATAAAAGAAAATGTATCATAACTGTTCACGATTTCGTAAACATTTATTCTCATGCTTATGTGACATAAGGAAAATCAACAAAGTTTGCAAGCCCCTTTAAAAAAATCTCGCAATTTTTTGTGAAGAAAAAAGCGTTTTTTTTACAAAGAAAATTTTGCCCAATGCTCAAGACTATGATCACGATAGTCTTTTATGTTATCAACACCGTCTTGTTGCATCATCTGCAAAATCTCTTTCAGAATAGTTATGACAAGATTTGGACCTTCATAAACCATCCCACTATATAATTGAATTAAATCTGCGCCAGCTTTTACTTTTTCCAAAGCGGTTTGTGCGTCCTTTACACCGCCAACACCAATAATGGCAATCTCCTTCCCTAATTTTTGACGCATTTTTGCAAGCACAATGGTAGAGCGCTCAAAAAGTGGACATCCAGAAAGCCCCCCCTCTTCATTACTGAGGTGACTATTGCTGAGACCTTGGCGTGAAAGAGTTGTATTCGAAACAATCAGTCCATTAAAATCAGAAAGTTTTATTTCTTCAGCAACATCATCTAATTCTTTCTCTGATAAATCGGGAGCAATTTTTAAAAAAATGGGAATGGAGAATCCATGCTTGTTCTCTTGCTCTTTTCGCACTTGCGAAATTGCATTCAACAAAAGATGCAAACTGTCACGGGCCTGTAAATCACGTAAACCTGGTGTATTAGGAGAAGAAATATTAACTGTAAAATAATCAGCAACATCATAAAAATGAGCAATACCAACAGTATAATCATCAATCTTATCGACCGTATCCTTATTGGCTCCAATGTTGACTCCTACAACACCCGTTTTTTTACACGCACGCAATCTATTGTAAACAACTTGATGTCCATCATTATTAAAGCCCATTCTATTAATAATCGCTTCATCTTCTTTTAAACGAAAAAGCCGTGGTTTAGGATTTCCAATCTGAGGCTTTGGTGTCACTGTCCCAATTTCAGTAAAACCAAATCCTAAACGAAAAATACCATCCACAACCTCTGCATTTTTATCAAACCCCGCTGCAAGACCAATAAAATTTTCAAACTCAAGCCCAGCAACAGTTACACACAAACGTTTATCGATAACCTTTTGACAGCCATTTAACCCACTTTTCAGCCCGAGAATCGCTAAACAATGTGCTTGCTCTGGATCCAACAAAAATAAAGCAGAACGGCCAATACAACGAAAAAAACTCATCAATCCTTCTCCACAACATAAAAATGATCCATCGCACCTCACCTCTATCTTTTAACACAAAAGATCACTAATCAAAGAGAGCATATTATCCAAATAATATTCCCCTTCTAGAAGAAAACTCATCATATAATAGCCATACATGTTTATATTGATGTACACTGTGCAAAAGACTTTTTATTCTCAAAAAATGTTTCTCTTTTTCGACATTTTTCAAAGATTAAAATGTGAATCCTAATCTTATAAAATGCAGCATGAATTGAAACATCAATGGCTCTTCATCAAAGCCATGATTTTGTGACGTCTCATGTAAGCGAGCGAAGAATTCTCTTAAAAATGCACGCAAATTATCCCTATTACCAAAGTTCCTTTGTATAATATTGTTGCCAATAGAAACAGAGCTTGCTCTATAAAGCTATTTTTTTCCAGCATTTATAGAATACATGGTTCATAAAATCATCTAAATTCATAGCCATTTATTAGCAACAGTATATTCAATCGTTTGTACTCTATTGACAAAATTTTGAAGAATCTGCGTTGTTTTCTTTGCCATTTCTGATGCGCTAAATATAATTTTGCATCTATAAGTGCTCTGTCTAACATATAGTTTAAGTAATGACAGTTGATCATTGAACCCGCACCTATTATACCAACGACTTCCAAACAAAAATGATCTTGCAAACCCTAAAGCTCTGCTATTTATAAACTGATACAATCTTCCAGCAGATGAAATGTGTTTCTTCCATCGGAATTATCGCCATTTTAGCTCATGAAACCCAGTAAAAATAGCTTTTAGATAAGCCATAATACCCTCCTAATTGCTATTATCGCTTACTGAATTAAGAGGAATAAATTATAAGTTTTACTCCTGCTTCATCTATCTATTTCTTCCATCAGTGCTTATATTTTTTATTCCTAAATTCTCTTTTTATGACAAAATGTTATGCCAATATATGTACTTCATTTGAGAAGCTTTCTGATAGCTCAGTTTCCAACACTGCTCATTTTGTGGTATTGTGTAAAAATCTCTCTTTTTAATGTTAACATAAAAATATTGAGGCAATTATACAATTTAAGCTACAGTTGCCTACTTTCTGTTGAAAAATATAGTTTTTATCAAAAAAGCTTTTCTCTCAGAAAGGTTCTATGTACATTCAAATAGAGCCCTAAAATTCTTTATTAAACCTTATAAAGTTCTTTGAAAATAAGATTAATATTGTAATATAATCCTAAAAATAAAATCTGCCCTTTCCTTTTTCATCAAAAGCGGTAAGTAAATTACCGTATATCGCTTATATAAAGGGGAAAACGCAATGCTTAAAGAATTCAAAGAATTTGCCCTAAAAGGTAATATGATTGATCTTGCTATCGGTGTGATTATAGGGGGCGCTTTTGGTAGCTTGGTCAACTCAATTGTCAATGATATTTTTATGCCAATCATTGGACTGATTACAGGTGGAATTGATTTTTCTAATATGTTTATTCAACTTGCTGGCGAAAAACAAGCAACATTGAGTGCAGCCAAAGCAGTTGGAGCAACCATTAGCTATGGACACTTTATTACTTTACTTATCAATTTTCTCATTATTGCTTGGGTTCTTTTTTTATTCGTTAAAGCTATGAATAAAATCCGTAGAAAAGAAGAAGAAAGCCCCAAAAAAACGTCTTCAGAAGAACAACTTTTAACAGAAATTAGAGATCTTTTGGCTAAGAAAAAATAATTTTATGCAAGATTTACATCATGGAACACGAGGAAAAAACATTTCCACAGTTGTTCCATGATTGGGTTTTGAGAATAATAAAAATTGTCCCCCACTTTCTTCTACCATTGCTTTACACATTGGGAGGCCTAAACCTGTTCCTATAAAAGCGCTATCACCAGATCGGCCATCTTTGCGCTCTACTTGACCATAAGGTTGCAGTGCCTTTATAATTTCTTCTTCGTTCATCCCTATACCATTATCACTCACTGAAATTTTTACACGTTCTTTTCTATAAGAAACGTGAACAATAATCTGTCCACCCAAAGGTGTAAAACGAATAGCATTAGAAAGAAGATTCCATATAATCTGGCGAAACACTTGTTGTGATACAGGAATAAATGGAACATGAGGTGGAGCAACAATACGCATGATAATGCCGTTCTGATTGGCTTGAGTTTCAAGAAAAGCTATCGTCGCACGTAAACAAGATATCACATCAAATGTTTCAGAAATAAGGGAAGAATCAATCTGATTATTGGAACCAGAATAATTTATCTTCGAGCACTCTAGTAATTGATTAATCAGCAATAATATATGTTTTCCAGAGGAAATAATATCGCGTAAATATCCATGATAACGCTCATTTTCTATCGAACCAAAGCGGCCTTCTCTCATAATTTCTGCAAAACCAATAAGAGCATTCAAAGGTGTTCGTATTTCATGAACAACCCCAACAATTTTATCCTCTTCTGCTTTTTTTTCTTCTGATGGAACTGTTTGTGTCCTATTACGCAACATAACAGCATAATTGCCTTGCTGTGCCAAAAATACAATCGTTATCAAAACGGTTATATTTTTATGATTTTTCGTCATTAAATCAGCTGTTTCTCTGCGATTTAAAACCTGATTTTTCCCTTCCATACGGATTGATTTAAAATATTTTTCAACCAAAAGTCGGCTTTGTAAAGTAAATAATGAAGAGAGTGGCTGTCCTCGTAGTTCATTTATTTCATAACCCATTAATGCTAAAGCTGCTCTACTTGCTGATTCAATAAAGCCCTCTTCATCCAACCATAAAACACCATCTGTTGCTGTATCCAACAATGATAAAACTGCAGCGGGCTCTTTTACGAGAGCTTGTTCTATAGCATTTACCGGCAATATTTGTGCATATGGTAACTGAATAGCAGTTTCTTCAACTAAATTTTCTTCTTTTACCGATGAATTCAATTCATCACGCAATTGCTCTGCAATTTCATAGAAAGCTGAACGTTCTATCTCCGTAAGACATGGCATTTCCGTTTCCAGCTTTTCGTCTCTTTTTTCTTGGACTTTTCGTATTTTTAAAACGCCAAAGCCACGAAACCCCTTAAGCTGCTTTTTAACATCAAAAATTGGCAAAGCCGACAATTCAACATCAAGCCATTGTAAGCAACCATCAACAGGCCATTGAACAATCTCTTTACTCCAAGGCATAGCCGCTTCAATGAAACGACTGAGAACCAGATATCGATCATCATTAAATTTATGAGCAAGCTCATGAAAACTACATCCTAAAATAGAGGAAGAGAGAGGACCAACAACTTCAGCTAGCTCTTTTGAGACTTCACAAAATAAACCATTGTGATCGATTTCCCACGTAAAAGGCCGTGGCAAAAGCTCTGGCGTAAAACGAAAAGCTTCTTGCTGACATTTTAATTCATTTGTATTTAACTTTAACTCATCTGCTTTTAATGGCATAACTAAAACTAAAAAAGTGTTGGATTTACTCTCAAATGAATAATGCTAATTTGTTTACAATTATCTATTCTGGTTAAAATAACTCTATAACTCATATCAATTGTCTGTAGCAAAATTTTGACTGTTTCATCAACAAAACAAGAATTAAAAGAAACTTCCAACTCTTGTTTCTTATTCACGCATTATTGTAATAAATCTTGTTACAATAATGGTAACATTTCCCTCGCATAAATAGTACTCAAAAAGAATACACTTATTTTACGCATTCATGCTCCTGTTTAAAAAAGATATCTCCCAAGATCCCCAAGCTTATTTTACGACGGAATCCGTAAATGGTGCAATGTAAAGGTCCCCATAGAGGATATCAAGGCATTGTGCATTACCATTTTTATGCTTATAAAAGAGCTGGTTAGCACCATCATTATACTAATTTCAGCCCCTAATGTTGCCAATAGTTTTTGGCATTTGAAGGCGTTCATAAGCAGCATTTTTATTTTTTAAACTTTTTTACCCCTAGATTATTATGATACGCAAGAAAATAGTTTTAATTGTTTCAACAGAAACAGATTTGAAATGAGAAAATCTTACAATGTTTGAGACTTTTATTCACTGTGAATAATGATAAATTACTATAAATCAATATACTGTATTATAAAAATAGAAATTTCTTTTTCAAATAAAGCTTCTCGTAAGAACACCTTTCTTGAGCCAATAATATCAAATGATAATAAATTCAGCGTAGCGCTTTAAAGTACCCAATGCAACAGAACTTGCATATTAGGTACTTTTTTATGATGCTCTCAATAATCTCCCAAAGATCTTTCTTTCATTAGAATGGCTATAGAAGAGAAAACAAAAAAATATACCACTTCATTATTTAACCAAAGAATTTTTCTGCAATCAGAAAAGAGAATACAAATCATCTATTCTCATATAAAGATTTGTTTAATTTCTTTATATTCCAGATCATCTAGAAATGTTAAAAATATTTCCCCTTTTGGTATCAGCTTGTTTACCTCATCAGCAGTCTTAATACAAAAGATCGCTTTTGCTTTGTTACTCTCCATTAAATTTTTTAATATTATATAAAAAAATAAAACAAGCACATTTAAGTCATGACTGTCAGATATTTAAAAAATCGCACATTTTAATGTGCTTTTTTATTTTCCTTCATTGAGTAAAATTTCACGTTTTCCAACATGATTAGCGGCTCCAACAATGCCTTTTTCTTCCATCCGCTCAACAAGAGAAGCTGCTTTATTATAGCCGATAGAAAGTCGGCGCTGAATATAAGATGTTGAACATTTTTTATCACGCATAACAATCTTTACAGCTTGATTATAAAGCTCCTCTCCCTCTTCATCAAAATTTTCTTCCTCAGAAACTTCAACCGTTGAATCCGCAGAAGCATCCTCTTTGTTATCGTCTTCATTATCCGTGACGGTTGCTAAATAATCGGGTTTTCCTTGCAGTTTAAGATGTGCAACAATGGATTCAACTTCTTCATCAGAGACAAAAGGTCCATGAACGCGTACAATACGCCCCCCACCTGCCATATGAAGCATATCTCCTTGACCTAAAAGCGTTTCAGCACCTTGTTCACCCAAGATCGTGCGACTATCAATTTTTGAGGTCACTTGAAAAGAAATGCGGGTAGGAAAGTTCGCTTTAATTGTCCCTGTGATAACATCAACAGAAGGACGCTGCGTTGCCATAATAAGATGAATACCTGCCGCACGCGCCATTTGTGCTAAGCGCTGAATGGCATTCTCTATTTCTTTCCCTGCCACCATCATGAGATCAGCCATCTCATCAACAATCACAACAATATAAGGAAGCTGCGTAAGATCCATGGCTTCTTCATGATAAAGCATTTCTCCTGTTTCCTTATCAAAACCAGACTGAACAGTACACATGATCGTTTCGCCTTTTTGAGCCGCAAGTGCAACGCGTGCATTAAAACCATCAATATTACGTACCCCTAACTTAGCCATTTTGCGATAACGCTCTTCCATTTCACGAACCGCCCATTTTAAAGCTGTTACCGCTTTTTTAGGATCTGTTACAACAGGTGTTAAAAGATGTGGAATGCCATCATAAACAGAGAGCTCTAGCATTTTAGGATCAACCATGATCAAACGACACTGTTGTGGTGTCATGCGATAAAGAATTGACAAAATCATTGTATTAATTGCTACGGATTTGCCTGATCCTGTTGTTCCTGCAACCAACAAATGAGGCATTTTTGCTAATTCTGCAATGACGGGTTCACCATTAATCCCTTTCCCCAAAGCAAGAGCAAGTTTAAATTCACTTTCACGAAAAGAACGTGTTTGAATTAATTCCCTTAAATAAACGGTTTCACGAACCGTATTGGGTAACTCAATCCCAATAACATTCCGTCCAGGAATGACAGCAACGCGTGTAGAAATAGCAGACATAGAACGTGCAATATCATCAGAAAGATTAATAACGCGCGATGACTTTACACCCGCAGCAGGCTCAAATTCATACATTGTAACCACTGGCCCTGGATGTACATGGATAATTTCACCCTTAATGCCAAAATCTTCCAAAACACTTTCCAAAAGCCCTGCACCGCGTTCTAATGTTTCTTGAGGAATCATCGTGCCTTCATGAAAAACAGGTTCCTGTAATAAATTGATCGGAGGAAACTCATAAACATCACTGTCAATAGATTGAATATTTTGCATAAAAGCAGAATCATAATTGCTTAATGGTACGCGGGTAGATTGCAATATTTTCGTTTTACCATTTGCTCGCATAACAGACAAATCTTTTGAATTCGGTGTGACAGCGTTTGTTGTGCAATCGACAATATTATTGTTTTTTTTCGTCTCTATACTAGCCCCAGAATCGCTTAGTACCTCAATATCGTTTAACGCTCTTGTATCACTTAACGTATGAGCGGAATCTTCAACAGAAAGCTTAGAATGATATTCTTTGGTAATATCACTATTCGTATGCATTAAATCAGAAATTTGCTCAACGCCTCGCATCCTTTCCGCTGGAGATTCTGATGTAATTGAATCATAGAGTTGTGGAAAGCGGTATTCGAGAACACGGTAAAGAGCAGTTATTGACTCATCAAAGGCTGTGGGAATATCAGGTGTAATTTCATTTGTCGTGTCAATCGATGTTCTATCTTCTTTTGATATTTGAGTATCCATATGTTCAAATATCAAAGATCCGCATTCAAAAAATGCATCATCGGAAAGATGCCAAGCAGGATTCATTTTTTGTAGCACATTTTCTACTTGTAATTTATGCTCTTGTTTATCCTCCTCAAGTGAGATATTTGCTGACGGCATACAAGTAGCTTGTCGTGACAACTGCTTCAAAACTGTTGAATGACAAACCGGCGTTTTATTTTCTATTGATTGAGGATTAATGACTTTTTTCGTCGATGGAACGTTTGGTGTTTTCTTGTTACAACGTACAATATCTGTATCTGTAATTTTTTTTTGATCTTGCTTCGTAAAAATTTTAAACTGTTTTGCAAATACTGGATCTGTTTCTATACGACGACGCAAAATCTCAACTTCTGGGGTTCGCGTGAAACGGACATTCTTTCCGAGGGTAAATGCCTTTTTCCACACTTCCGGATAAGGAAATATCTCAGTAATCTTAATAGATAAATCTTCTCTTGATGCACCTTTCGTACTATCATCAGAAAAAGAGGACGTAGAAATAGATTTTGTTTTCGAATTTTGCATGGCACCCAACAAATTTATAGCAATGAGAAAAATAACCTTTTCAAAAAGAATTCGTAGAAACTATCATACGAAGGTTAATAACCTTTTGCTGATGGTTACGTTTTAATGAAAAAATAATGCCATAATGCATATTCATAATCTCCCTTCTGCATATTGACGATATAAACTGTCTATACCTCTCTTTCTCTCCCATTTCATAAAAGCAGTTAGTCCCAATAATACAAATGGGGTATATAAGCATTGCTCTATTGAATTCTCCATGCTCAATTATCATGATACAATCTAATTTCTCGCATTTTTATAAGATTACCCTTGTTATCCTCGTTTAAAACGGCTTAGACTAAGATAATCATAATTAAACAAACACAAATAGAAAAAAGGGAATGAATTATGTTTAATAAACGGAAATTTTATATCAATGGTCTATGGGATAACCCAAGCACTCCTCACGATTTTGACGTTATTAATCCATCAACAGAAGAGGCTTGTGCTGTCATTAGCCTTGGAAGTACAAAAGATGCCGATAAAGCGATTAACGCGGCTAAAGAAGCATTTCAAAAATGGAAAACAACGTCACCAAGTGAGCGTCTTGGATTTGTTGAAAAAATTCTAGAGATCTACGAAAAACGTTCTAAAGACATGGCAAAAACCATTTCAATGGAAATGGGAGCACCGATTGATATGGCGCTTAATGCCCAAACTGCAACCGGCAGTTCCCATATTCGCAATTTTATCGAAGCTTATAAAGAATTTTCATTCCAAGAAACTTTAATAAAGGGAAATGAGCAAGCAATCCTTCACTACGATCCTATCGGCGTGGTAGGATTAATTACGCCATGGAATTGGCCTATGAATCAAGTAACTCTTAAAGTTATCCCTGCTCTCTTGGCTGGCTGTACCATGGTGTTAAAGCCCTCTGAAATTGCGCCTCTTTCTGCTATGCTTTTTGCTGAATTTTTAGATGAAGCCGCGCTCCCTGCCGGTGTTTTTAATTTAATCAATGGTGATGGTGCAACTGTCGGCTCTTACCTCTCAGCACATCCAGATCTAGAAATGATTAGCTTTACTGGTTCAACTAGAGCAGGAAAAGATATTTCTAAAAATGCTAGCGCTACTTTAAAAAGAGTCTGTCTGGAACTTGGGGGAAAAGGAGCGAATATTATCTTTGCTGATGCAGACACAGATGCTATTCAACGTGGCGTGCGACATTGCTTTTATAATAGTGGACAAAGTTGTAATGCACCAACTCGTATGCTTGTGGAACAGAGCATCTATGACAAAGCCGTACAAATAGCCAAAGATATTGCAGAAACAACAAAAGTAGGACCAAACTGCCAAGAAGGAAATCATATTGGACCCGTCGTTTCAAAAAAACAATATGACAAAATTCAAGATCTTATCCAATCGGGAATTGATGAAGGTGCAACTCTTGTTGCAGGCGGGACTGGTTTACCAAAAGGAATGGAACGCGGTTATTATGTCCGTCCAACAGTCTTTGCTGATGTAAAACCTCATATGCGTATTTTTAAAGAAGAAATCTTTGGTCCAGTTCTCTCGATTCTTTCTTTTAGCACAGAAGAAGAAGCCGTCGCTTTAGCGAATGACACTGAGTATGGTCTTACAAACTATATTCAATCGCAAGATCGCAACAAATGTCGTCGTATTGCGGCACAAGTACGCTCTGGTATGGTAGAAGTTAATGGACGTGGGTTACCCTGTGGAAGCTACTTTGGAGGTGTAAAGTTTTCTGGGCGCGCCCGTGAAGGAGGACATTGGGGAATTAAAGAATTTCTCGATAGTAAAGCAATTTCGTACTGGTAAAATCTTATTAAAAACTTAATAGGAATCGTATGGTAATACAGAAAATAACGGATGAAGGTGCTCTTGGGCAACGTCTTGATCAGTGGCTCGCAAAACAATATCATAATGTGTTATCACGTTCGCGTTTGCAAACCCTCATCCGTGAAGGCTATCTTAAAATTGATAGTCAATTCATAAAGGAACCAAAAACAAAATTAAAACCTAACCAAATAATTGAATTGGCAATGCCTGACCTTCGTGATGCAGAACCTAGTGCTGAAGCTATTGCATTGGACATTCTTTTTGAAGATGATCATATCATTGTTATTAACAAACCAGCTGGTCTTGTTGTTCATCCTGGCAATGGCAATTGGACCGGTACGTTGGTCAATGCCCTTATTTACCACTGTGGTAATAGTTTATCTGGTATAGGTGGTGTTAAACGCCCTGGCATTGTCCATCGTCTCGACAAAAATACAAGTGGTGTTATGGTTGTTGCAAAAAATGATTTGGCTCATAAAAGCCTCAGTGCTCAATTTTCTGATCATGGACGTACCTGTGCATTAGACCGACGCTACCATGCCTTGATTTGGGGGACACCTCACCGCAATGTTTGGACAATTGATGCATCACTTGGCCGTTCGCCCCATAACCGAACCAAGCAAGCTGTTATCCATAACCAAAACCCTTATGCTCGTCATGCTGTTACACATTTTTCTTTGCTAGAAAAATATGACTCTCATGCAGATTCAACATCTTTTGCTAGCCTTCTGGAATGTCGCTTGGAAACTGGACGCACCCATCAAATCCGTGTTCATATGGCTCATATTGGGCATCCACTCATAGGCGATACAGTTTATGGAAACGCTTTTAAAACAAAATCAAACACATTTAACCCCACTATTAGAAATGCAATCGATCAATTCAACCGACAGGCACTCCATGCTGCAAGTCTTACTTTTGAACATCCTTCTACCGGTAAAGTTATGTCATTTTCCGCACCACTGCCTCAAGATATGGCTAAACTTATTAAGCTTTTTAAAAAAATGAATTGAAACTTTTCTCCTTCTCAAGATTTCAAGAATAAAATATCTTTTTTTGAACAAAATTAAAAAATATGCTAAAGTGAATGTACATGGATATTACTATCTAAAACATAGAATTTGCCTTATCAGGGAATTCAGACAAAAGGAGGGTGCTATATGGCCCATATGAATTTGTTATCAGTAATGACAGGTGATGGTGGTTTGAACCGTTACCTGGAAGAGGTGCGTCGTTTTCCGATGCTTGAGCCAAAAGAAGAATATATGCTCGCTCAACGTTACCGTGAGCATAATGATCTAAAAGCTGCGCATAGGCTAGTAACTAGCCATTTGCGTCTCGTAGCTAAAATCGCGATGGGATATCGGGGCTACGGGCTTCCCATTGGGGAAGTCATTTCGGAAGGCAATGTTGGACTCATGCAAGCTGTTAAACGTTTCGAACCAGAACGGGGTTTTCGTCTTGCAACTTATGCAATATGGTGGATTAAAGCGTCAATCCAAGAATATGTATTGCGGTCTTGGAGTTTGGTTAAAATGGGGACAACAGCCAATCAAAAGCGCTTATTTTTCAATCTTCGTAAATTAAAAAGTAAACTTCAAGCACTTGATAGTGGCGATCTCAATGCAGAACAAGTGAAAGAAATTGCAACCCAGTTGAATGTCACAGAAGATGAAGTTGTATCAATGAATCGTAGACTTGGTGGTGACACTTCACTCAACGCACCGATTCGGACAAAAGAAGGTGAAAACAGCGAGTTACAAGATTGGCTGGTGGATGAATCTAACGATCAAGAACAAATTTTAATTGAAAAAAGTGAATTAGAAAATCGCCGTTCCATGCTCATAAATGCTATGGACAATCTTAATGAACGCGAAAAACGTATATTCAAAGCGCGTCGTTTAAAAGATGTACCACTAACCCTAGAAGAACTCTCTGGTGAATTTAATATTAGTCGAGAAAGAGTAAGACAAATTGAAATGCGTGCATTTGAAAAAGTGCAAAACTCTATCAAAGATTCTACTTTATTTCAAAATCAAGTGTAAAACCTTAGAGTTAAGTATAAAGCCAATGGTTTGCACATTCTTTAAATGTGAAAATGAGAAAAAGCATATCTTGGCTTTATACCTGTAAATTAGCTTATCGAATTCTTTGAGTTATCGATATGTGAAGCTTTAATGAATGGATCTGGTATGTAATTGATAAAAACGGCCGTAGAAAATTCTCCACAGCCATTTATTTTTTGCATCTATGTTTCATTCTTTTGACCAAGAACTGTTAACTTATCTTGTCGTGCCAGCCATTGCCCAATAACTTCATTAAAAATAGACTTACCTGTTGGTCCTTTTGCAAAGGTTAATTCACTTATACGCCCGTTTTTATCCGTTAACACCAAACGCATCCAATCTAATTCTCGTATCAATTGTAAATTTCGATCAAGAAATGGATGACTACTACTCAATGCGACAAGAAAAAAATCATCGTTAATCTTTGCAGCAATGGTTCTTGTTAAAGCCTGTCCAATGGATTGTTCACTTGCTTTAAAGGTTAATGCTTGAACATTGCTTATAGCTTTACCTGAAAATTTATCAGAAAGAATAAAAATAAGGTCCATAATATATGCAGCAGGAAATGACCGATCGGTATTGCGACGTAAAATTAACCGTAATGATACCCCTTCATCGGGAATTGTTATATCACCTTGTATGGCTGTTTCTTCTGGAGCCCCCTTCACATAAGACTCCTTTATAAGCGTCCAGCGAACACTTCCGGTTGCTATCTTTTCTGCATCATAATTTGTACGTGCTTGATAAAAAACAGCTTCACCTAATTTATCAAGCGATTGCAAATTGCTGGAAACAACTGTTGAGACTCCTTCTTCTTCCGAAGAATCTGTCGCTTGTTTTAAACCGACATCAATTTCACTCCCATCCTCTAATAAACGTTGTGTTAACTTTCTCTTAACTGAAAGTGCCTTTGGTACTGCATGAGAAACTTGAAGATTTTCTCCTAACAGCTGATGATCATTTGATACAAATACACGCTCACCAATAAAAAAAACACCAACAGTTAAAACAGCAAAACTAACAACAGAAACAGCACTTATCACAATACGCCTTTGCACCAATGATTTATTAGCACGACGTAAAGCCTGAGAAAAAATATGCGAAACAATATGCGGATTATCTTCTTGCGACGAAGAAATCTTTAACGCACAGCTACTAACATGCTGAGAAGGCACATCAGCCTCCATATTAACAGGCTCTGCATCTGGTATATCTGATACACCAAGCTCATCAAATACCTTGCTATCCTTTGAACGTGTAACAAAATCCTGCTTTCTTTTGATGTCTACCTCTGAAAATTCATTATTCTTTGGTAATATAGTTTTTTTCGTATATTTTTTATCTTCATTTATATTTGTGGGATTCCACCCAATAACTGAAGAAAGCAATTTCTTTTCAACTGCTAAATATTCCCCTTCAACAGTTGCAATAGAGCTTTGAAGAATCTTTCTTTGTTCATCCGCTATTGCTTGTGGTATTTTTGCTGTTACAAATTGATGTTCTAGTGTCTCGGTAGCCCGTTTATAAATCCGCTTACGCACTTGTGGTGTAACATTATTTTGTGCATTAATTGTCTTTTTTAAGATTCCAACGAAATCTACCATTTCCTTTATAATCTCTCTTAAACTGAGAAAAAAATAACAATAAAGCCAAAAAACTTTATTTTAGCCTTCTAAATTGATTGCCATTTAATATCGGTACAACTATCGCAATAATGTAAAATGAATATGAAAAATAAACAATGCTATTTCGCACCTTTCTCTCACGTGTTCCTAAAAACTTTTTTGTAAAAAGATATAAAAACGAACAAAGAGCATATATAGAAATCTAAAAATAATAATCAATTAACAAAGGGATCCGTAATAAGAATAGTATCTTCACGCTCTGGACTTGTGGATAATAAAGCCACTTTTGTGTTAATCAGTTTTTCAATATAGCGTATATATTTAACAGCCTGCATTGGTAAATCTTCCCACCTCAATGCATGGGCTGTTTTTTCCTTCCAACCTTCTAATGTTTCATAAATAGGCTTCACACGGGCTTGGGCTCCCATAGAAGAAGGTAAATAATCAATCCTTCTACCATCAAGCTCATAACCAATACAAACTTTTATTTCATCCAAACCATCCAAAACATCAAGTTTTGTCAATGCTATACCTTGAACACCGCAAACTACTACCATCTGACGGACTAAGACAGCATCAAACCAACCACATCGACGCTTTCGACCCGTTACAACACCAAATTCATGCCCACGGACTCCCAGAAATTCACCAATATCATTTATCTGCTCTGTAGGAAAAGGCCCTTCTCCAACACGTGTGGTATACGCTTTTGCAATACCCAAAACATAATGAATTGCACTAGGTCCCATCCCTGAACCTGTACATGCCTGCCCAGCAACTGTATTTGATGATGTTACGTAAGGATAAGTTCCAAAATCATTATCGAGTAAAGCACCTTGCGCACCTTCAAAAAGAATGTGTTTCCCTCCTCGATAACCTTCATCTAAAAGACGCCATGTACAATCCATAAAAGGCAAAATTTTATCCGCAACTTGCATCAATTCGTCATAAAGCGCTTGAGAATCAATCTCTGCAACCCCCATCCCACGACGCAAAGCATTATGATGCCTCAAAAGCCGCTCAATCTTAGCCATAAGTGTATCTTTTTCAGCTAAATCCATCACTCGGATAGCACGACGTCCCACCTTATCTTCATAAGCCGGTCCAATACCACGCTTTGTTGTACCAATCTTTAAACCAGATAAACCGCTTTCTCGAATTGCATCAAGATCACGATGTAAAGAAAGAATCAAAGGAGCATTTTCAGCAATACGTAAAATTTCTGGTGTAATTTTCACGCCTTGATCACGTAGTTTTTTTAACTCTTCTACAAAATGATGAGGATCAACTACAACACCATTCCCAATAATTGATAACTTCCCACGCACTAAACCAGACGGTAAAAGTGACAATTTATAACTAACTCCATCAACAACCAATGTGTGGCCAGCATTGTGCCCCCCCTGATATCTCACCACGATATCTGCTCGCTCAGACAACCAATCTACAATTTTACCTTTGCCTTCATCACCCCATTGTGTACCGACAACAACTACATTGGCCATAACTTTCTCCGTCGTGTTTGATCAAAAAAAACAAGCATTCAAAAACAAACTCTTCTTTATAACGAAACCTTGGAGCAAGTGCGACTCCTCATTTCAGATTTTCCTCAATCTTCAAGTGATGAAATTTTCAAATTTATGATAATAAAGATGAGCAAATACTAAAATATTTTAAATCTGTCATTTTTGCTACAAAAAGTAAAAAATTAGAGATTTTAATTTGTGCGTATCCAACACCTGACAGAGCATTCATTCTCCCTCTTAATCTTGTACAATTCATGTAATATTTAGAGGCTGTTTGTCTGATACAAGAATACGAAAGATCATCATAATCTCTCGTATCCTTTTTTGTTTAAAACACGTTGTGAAATCACAAGTAATTATTTAAAGCTGTGCTTTTTCAACTTGGAACGCCCATTCAAGCCATTGTGTTAAAATTTCAAGATCGGAAGCCTCAATTGTTATACCCGCCCAAATTCGAAGCCCAGGAGGAGCATCGCGATACGAACCGATATCATAAGCAACCCCTTCCTCATCAAGACGTTTCACAACCGCTTTTATAAAAGATACTCGCTTTTCCATATCTAAGGCGGTAATCACTGGATCCACAATATCTAAACAAATAGCGGTGTTAGAACGCACTTCAGGGTCTTTTGCCAAATATTCTAACCATGGTGTTTTGCGAACAAACGCATCAAGTATAGAAAAGTTTTTCTCAACCCGCGCTCTTAATGCCGCTGCACCTCCTAGGGATTTTGCCCACTTCAACCCATCAAGAAAATCCTCAACACAAAGCATAGAAGGTGTATTGATTATCTTTCCTTTAAAAATATCTTCGTTCAATTTTCCATTTTTTGTCATATGGAAAAGTTGAGGCATAGGCCAAGCTGGAACATGATTCTCAAGCCTCTCAACAGCACGAGGACTTAAAATCACCATACCATGTGCAGCCTCACCTCCCAAAACTTTCTGCCATGAAAAAGTAACAACATCTAATTTTGAAAAATCAAGATATTGCGCAAAAGCTGCAGAGGTAGCATCACAAATGGTCAATCCAGCCCGCTTATGCGGAATGAAATCCGCATTAGGAATACGCACACCAGAAGTTGTCCCATTCCATGTAAAAACAACATCACGATCAAAATCAAGTTGTGTTAAATCTGGTATTTCACCATAAGGAGCTTCAAAACGACGCACATCAGAAAGCTTTAATTGCTCGACAACATCTTTATTCCACCCAAATCCAAAACTTTCCCACGCAGCCATATCAATGCCACGCTCACCTAATAGAGACCATAGAGCTGCCTCAACAGCACCGGTATCTGAACCTGGCATAATTCCTATACGATGATCAGAAGGAACCTCGAGAATCTCACGGGTTAAATTAACAACTTCAGCAAGTTTTAATTCTGCTTCTCTAGATCTATGTGAACGCCCAACTAATGCATTTTTAAGAACATCAAGAGTCCAACCAGGCCTTTTGCTACAAGGACCTGAAGAAAAATTAGTATTATTGGGACGACTGCTTGGTTTTTGTAGCATTATCATTATTTCTCCCCTTTTGGATGTTTTTCTTTCTTTATAAAGAAAAACAAATTATTATAAAAACTAATCAATAATCTTTTTAGAAAAAGTCAAAACTGTTGTCTATTATTTCGTATGCCTAAAATTCACGGAAACTTTATAAAAAAATCTTTCTTAATTATGCTTCTCGATTGATTTTTTTAATTTCTTTCGTATCATAACCACGATAAGACAGCATTCTCATAACAATACACTAACATGTCCAATATACCTATCAAATTTATTTTATGATAAAGATTTATTGATAAAGCTCTAAAATAGGAAGGTAAACTTATTAAAAAATCAATTATTTTTCTTTTGATGACTGGACAGAGAAAATTTTAATGTTATAACCGCAGACGCTTTATATTTTTTATGGAAGCATGCCCAGATAGCTCAGTTGGTAGAGCAGCGGACTGAAAATCCGCGTGTCCGTGGTTCGAATCCGCGTCTGGGCACCATTATATCTCTTCAATATATTGGAACATATAGATTTTTTCTTTAAATAGCCATTTTCAGACCACCTTTTAGACCACCTTCTACAGTTTATATAATTTTACCTAATTTGTTCTTATTTGCTCCTTATTTTTCTTTGGAGTGAAGGCTAGGATCTCTTTTTTTCTCCATCTCACTGCTCTCCCTAGCTTATATGGCTCCGGAAACAACCCCTGAAGCACCCAATTGCGAATCGTTGTTGTGGATACACTAAAAAGCTGTGCACACTCACGTGTCGTTACATACCTATCGCCATCATCAAATATCATCTCATTACCTTTCTCTTTTTTATGTTAATTAAATGGGTGGGGGGCTGGAAGGCATGTGAAGCACTCCAACTTTTAAAAATCTGCAAGTTTATTTTTTAGATGTGCTTAATTTTATATTTCCAATCT